>JAKSBM010000579.1 GCA_022361135.1 Desulfobacterales bacterium
ATCGCATTGCCCGCTGCATCGACAACATCGTGGGCCACGAACTCTATGTGGCGGATTTTTATTTTAAAACCCAGGACTACCGGGCCGCCCTCAAACGCTACGAGCACATAGTGGAGTTTTATCCGGAAACGGCCCATGCGGAAATTGCCCTGGGGAAAATCCCCGCCTGCCAGAAGGCCCTGAAGGATAAAAAATAATTTAATTCTTTACATTTATTCCGTTTGGGTGTATCTATTTCTGGTTATCTTTTTGATAAGGCAATTTTTCTTTTAGGAGTGTAGATATGTCAAAAGAATGCGCAATTTGCGGAAAAAAACCCATGGTAGGCAACAATGTCTCCCATGCCCATAACCTGAACAAAAGACGTTTTAACCCCAACCTGCAACGGGTTCGCGCGGTTATCAAAGAAGGCTGCGTCAGAAAAATTGATGTTTGCACCAGCTGCATCAAGGCCGGTAAGGTGGTTAAGGCCTCCTAAATCCTTCGGGATCTGCACCGGTTAAATTGCTTTGTAGGACCATCAAAGGTTCGAATCTGGTAACAGGTTCGGGCCTTTTGTTGTTTCCCAAAGCAGGTTCCCCGCTCCCCCTCACAAAACCTTGGAGGCCAACTCGGCCAATTCCGAGCGTTCCCCCTTTTCCAAATTCACATGGGCATAGAGCCGCTGCCCCTTCATTTTTTCAATGATGTAGGCCAGGCCGTTGGTCTGGCTGTCCAGGTAGGGATGATCGATCTGGTAAATGTCTCCGGTGAAGATGATCTTGGTACCTTCTCCGGCCCGGGTGATGATGGTTTTCACCTCGTGGGGGGTGAGGTTCTGGGCCTCGTCCACAATGAAAAAGACACGGACAATGCTCCGCCCCCGGATATATGAAATGGGGGTAATGACGATCTTTTCTTCTTCAATGAGCTGGGCCACGGACTTGGCTGCCCCATTCTGTCCCCTGAAATAATTCTGGATCACGGCCAGGTTGTCGTGGAGGGGCTGCATATAGGGATCCAGCTTGGAGGCCACATCCCCGGGGAGATAGCCCAAATCCTTATTGCTCAAGGGCACCACGGGCCGGGCAATGAAAATCTGGCGGTATTGTTTTTTCTGGGCCAATGCCCCGGCAATGGCCAGAAGGGTCTTGCCGGTACCGGCCTTGCCCGACACCGTCACCAGGGGAATGTCCGGATTTAAGATGGCATTCAAGGCAAAGATCTGTTCGGAATTCCGGGGTTGAATCCCAAAGCAATTCCGGGGCTTTACCAGACGGAGGCATTTCCCCACATCGTCGAAGACCGACAGGGCGGATTTGGATCCGTTTTTCAAAATCAAATTCTCGTTGGGATAGAGGGGGGGATCCGTTTCAATCCCCCGGGGATCCACCCCATCCGGACCCTGGTACAGGGCATCCACCAGCTGGGAATCCACGGCTTCCACCACCCGCATCCCCGTATACATCTCCGATAGATTTTCCACATACTTGGCATGGTAATTTTCCGTGATGATCCCCATGGAGCGGGCCCGTAATCTCAGATTCACATCCTTGGTCACAAAGACCACATCTTGAAACCCCTGTTTTTGGGCCACGGAATAGGCCATGTTGAGGATTTTGACGTCCGGGGTGATTTCCGTGAAATTCTCCCGAATCTTGTCGGCCAGGGGCATGTCCAGGCAGATGGAAATACTGCCCTGGCCATTTTCCAGGGGCACGCCCCCGTTAAGCATGCGGTCCGTGGACAGGGCGTCCAGATCCCTGAGGAAATCCCTGGCATTGCAATGGATCACCCCGTTGCCCTTTTTAAACCGATCCAATTCTTCGATGACGGTGATGGGGATGAGGATTTTATTGTCTTTGAATTGATGGATGCAGCTGCTGTCGTGGAGAATGACGTTGGTGTCCAGAATAAAGGTTTTTCCCATTCAAATCTCCCCTTTGGGTTGGCAGGTGATTCATCATAGGAAAAAGGATGGACCTTGTAAAGGGCAGGGGCTTTCCCGCCCCGGATTCACATGGAATCCAAATGGATGGACAATGTTCGCAAATCATCTGGGCTATCCCATGTATGGAGTTTGACCCCATTCAATGGGAACACTATTTTAACCAATCATACCCAGGGGATCAGGCGATGGCGGGTGGGGGAAAAACCCCCGAATCAAATGAACAAAAGTCCATTCAATGGGACCCATGTTTTGAGAATCACCATGAACGGGATTGTGGGGCCGCTTGGGGCCCGGGAGATCAGCTTCCGCCCCGGACCACGCGGTTGACCTGGGATACGGTTTTCACCCGACGGATTTCCCCCATGATCTTGCGCAATTGCTCGGTGCTGCTCACCATGACCGTAAAATAGAAGAGCCCTTCCCCCACCTCGGAGGTTTCGGTTCGGGCATTGAGGATATTAATCTTTTCCTTGGCAATGACCGAGGCGATGTCGGCCAGAAGCCCCTGGCGGTCGTCATTGGTCTTAATGCGCATGGAGGCGGGATAGAATTCGTTATAATCGTCGCTCCACTGGACCTCGATCTGCCGTTCCCGGCTCATGGTCATGACATTGATGCAGTTCTTCTGGTGGATGGTCACACCCTGGCCCTGGGTAATATATCCGATGATGGGATCCCCGGGCAGGGGGTTACAGCATTTGGAGAATTTCACCAGGATGTCGTTGAGCCCCTTGACCACAATCCCGGTGTCGCTCTTCCGGGGTTTCCGGGCGGCGATTTTCTGGAGGAGGAGCTCTTCCTTGGTCTCCTTGTCCAGATCGGGAACGGTGCGGTTAAGGATCTGCAGGGGGGTGAGTTTGCCAAAACCCACATGGGCCAGCAGATCTTCCACACTTTTGAACCCGTAACTATCGGCCACCTCTTTGACCTTACCCGACTTGAGGTAGGTGGTGAAATTTTCACTCTTTTTCCGGAACATCTTCTCGCACATTTCCCGGCCCAGGGAGTGGGAGCGTTCCTTTTCCCGTGCATTGATATAGGCCCGGATCTTGGTGCGGGCCTTGACGGTCTTCACAAAGTGGAGCCAGTCCCGGGAGGGGGTGGCCCCGGTGGTGGTGATGATCTCCACCGTGTCCCCGGTGCGCAGGGTGTGGGCAAGGGGAACCATCTTCCCGTTGACCTTGGAGCCGGTGCACTGGGCCCCCACCTCGGTGTGTATGCGATAGGCAAAGTCCACGGGGGTGGCCCCCTTGGGCAGGGTTTTTACCTCCCCGGCCGGGGTGATCACATAGATTTCATCGGGGTAAAGATCAATGCGGACGTTTTCCAGGAACTCATCGGGATCGTTGAAATTTTCCTGGTTTTCCACCAGGTTACGGATCCAGGCAAACATTTCCCCGGTGCCTTCATCCACCTTGGACCCTTCCTTGTAACTCCAGTGGGCGGCAATGCCGGACTCGGCAATGCGGTCCATCTCCTGGGTCCGGATCTGGATCTCCACCCGTTCCCCCCGGGGGCCGATGACCGTGGTGTGGATGGACTGGTACATGTTGGGCTTGGGGTTGCCGATGTAATCCTTGATCTTGTAATAGATGGGCTTCCACATGCTGTGGATGGCCCCCAGGGCCGCATAGCACTGGGGAATGGTATCCAGGATGATCCGAAAGGCAATGACGTCGTAAATTTCCTCGAAATCCAGCCCCTGGGAGAGCATCTTCTGATAGATGGAATAATGTTGCTTATACCGCCCCTTGATGTCGCAGGGGAGCTCCATTTCCTCCATCTTATACTCCAGGCTGGTTTTCACCTCCTTGATGTAGGCTTCCTTCTCCTCCTTGGCCCAGTTGACCTTGCGCTCGATCTCCTCATATTCATCCCGCAGGGTATAATAAAAGGCGATTTCCTCCAGCTCCTGCTTGATCCAGAAGATCCCCAGACGGGCGGCAATGGGGGCGTAAATGTCCAGGGTTTCCTGGGCAATGGCAGCCTGTTTTTCCGGTTTACGATGGTATTTCAGGGTCCGCATGTTGTGGATGCGGTCGGCCAGTTTGATGAGGACCACCCGGATGTCGTCGGCCATGGCCAGAATCATCTTTCTCAGGGATTCGGCCTGCTGGGCCACCTTGGTTGAAAAGGTGAGGGCGGAGAGTTTGGTCACCCCCTCCACAATATGGGCCACCCCGGGCCCAAAGAGATCTTCAATGTCTGCCTTTGTGGCCGGGGTGTCTTCAATCACATCGTGGAGGAGGGCGGCGGCAATGCTTTCCACATCCAGGCGCATGTGGGCCAGGATATGGGCCACCTCCAGGGGGTGGGACAGGTAAGGCTCACCCGAAAGCCGTGTCTGACCTTCGTGGACCCGGGCCGAATAAATATAGGCCCGGTCGATGATGTCCAGATCCGCCGCAGGGTTGTACTCGAGGATGGTGTCAATGATGTCTGTGATTCGGATCATGGGGCCTTACCTGCTTCTAATTAATATGCCTTGGCAAAGAGGACACGCTTCTTGCTGGGCTTGCCGCAGCAGATACAGGTGCCGTCTTCTTCGGGGCTGTCAAAGGGAATACATCGGATGGTCACGGAAAGATCGGATTTGATCTTTTCTTCACAGGCCCCGTCTCCACACCAGTGGGACATGGCAAAGGCGCCGTTTTTATGGCCCTTGGCTTTTTTATACAGGCTGTAGAACTCATCCTTGTCATCGATGGTAAAGGTGTTGTCCTTCTGGAACTTCAGGGCCTTCTGGAAGAGGCCGTCCTGGATTTCGTCCAGGATGTCGGTGAAGGAATTGATGAATTCATCCCGGTCCATGGACTGTTTCTTTCCGGCATCCCGGCGGGCCATGAACACGGCATTGTTTTCAATGTCACGGGGACCGATTTCCACCCGCAGGGGGATCCCCTTTTTCACCCATTCCCAGCCCCGGGCACCGCCGATGTCGCGGTCGTCAATCTCCACCACCACCTTGCGGCCGTGGTAGGTCAAATCGGAGAGGGAGGCTTTCAGGGCCTGGGCGCTTTCCAGGGTGGCGGAATTGTCCGCCCCTTTTTTCACGATGGGCAGGATCACCACGTGGGCCGGGGCCACACGGGGGGGAACAACCAGACCGTCGTCGTCGGAATGGATCATGATCATGCCGCCGATCATCCGGGTGGAAACCCCCCAGGAGGTGGTCCAGGCATACTCTTCCTTGCCTTCTTCGTTCTGGAACTTGATCCCTGAACCCTTGGCAAAATTCTGGCCCAGGAAATGGGAAGTACCGGCCTGGAGGGCACGTCTATCCTGCATCATGGCTTCAATGCAAGTGGTATCATCGGCTCCGGGGAAGCGTTCGGATTCCGACTCCTGTCCCTTGACCACGGGCATGGCCAGACAGTCTTCCACAAAGCGGGTGTATACTTCCAGCATCTGCAGGGTCCGTTCCTGGGCCTCTTCCTTGGTGGCATGGGCGGTATGGCCTTCCTGCCACAGGAATTCAGATGTTCTCAGGAACATGCGGGTCCGCATTTCCCAACGCACCACATTGGCCCACTGGTTCAGGAGGATGGGCAGATCCCGGTAGGAAGAGGTCCATTTGGCCAGGGATTCGCCGATGATGGTTTCGGAGGTGGGACGGACAATGAGGGGTTCGGCCAGTTCACCGGCGGGCACCAACTTCCCGCCTTCACCCGGTTCCAAACGATGGTGGGTGACCACGGCACATTCCTTGGCAAAGCCTTCCACGTGCTCGGCTTCCTTCTCCAGGTAGGAGAGGGGGATGAACAGCGGGAAGTAGGCGTTTTTCACGCCGGTTTCCTTAAACATGGCATCCATCTGGCTCTGGATGTTTTCCCAGACGGCAAAGCCCCAGGGTTTCATGACCATG
>JAKSBM010000329.1 GCA_022361135.1 Desulfobacterales bacterium
CACATTTCTGAAAAACGGAGACTGGCTTCTCATTTACCGCCAGAACACCCGGGAAGCCTTTTCCAGTCTCCGGAAAGCCAGGGGAAGCGCCCTGGTGATTTTCATCTTCGGCAGCCTGGGTATCCTGACCATGGTCCTGGTACTCTCCCGGGTCATTCTCGGCCTTTTGGCCAGATGGGACGCGGAACGGCAATTGATGAACCAGCAGGTCATTGAAGCCGGAAAACTGGCATCGGTGGGGGAGCTGGCCTCAGGGGTGGCCCACGAAATCAACAATCCCGTGGCCATCATGATCGAAGAGGCCGGCTGGGTCCAGGATCTCATGGCCGACGATCAGCCGCCCCCCGGCGAAATCCACCGGGCCCTGGAACAGATCAAAACCCAGGGCAACCGCTGCCGGGACATCACCCGGAACCTGTTGCGCTTTGCCCGGAAAACCGACGGCTGCCACCAGGAAATTCAATTGGCGGAATTGATCCATGAAATCTCCGACCTGGCCCAGCGCCGTGCCCGGTACAACCAGGTGGAGATTTCCACCGAACTTCCCCCGAACCTTCCGCCCATCATCGCCTCCCCCACGGAAATGCAGCAGGTGCTGTTGAACCTGGTGAACAACGCCATCGACGCCACCGCCCCCGACGGCGGCCGGCTCACCCTCCGGGCCGTGTCGGAAAAGACGGAAATCCGTCTGGAGGTGTCGGACACGGGCCAGGGCATTGCCCCGGCCAACCTGGAACGGATATTTGATCCCTTCTTCACCACCAAACCCGTGGGAAGGGGAACCGGCCTGGGCCTTTCCATCTGCTACGGCATTGTCCGAGGCATGGGGGGAGATATCCAGGTAGAAAGTCAAATGGGACAAGGCACCACCTTCCGCCTGTTCCTTCCCAAAGCCAATGCCCGGACCGATTCAGGCACATGCCACCGGGCCCCAACCACAAGGAGAAATAACAAATGATCAATGCAAAGGTACTTCTGGTGGACGATGAAAAAGACTTTACCGCCACCCTGGCCAAACGCCTGGCCCGCAGGGGCGTCACCGTCTCGCAGGCCCATTCCGGTCCCCAGGCCCTGGACAACCTGGAAACCGCTCCCAAAACCGAGGTGGTGGTCCTGGACGTCAAAATGCCCGGCATGGGCGGCCTGGAAACCCTGAGACAAATCAAAGCCGCCCACCCCCTGGTGGAGGTGATCATGCTCACCGGCCATGCCTCCATCGCCTCGGGAATCTCGGGGATGAAACTGGGCGCCTTTGACTATCTGAGCAAGCCCTGCAACCTGGAACTTCTCCTGTCCAAACTGGACGAAGCAGCCCGGCGCAGACGGCAGCACCAGGAAAAAATAATGGAGGCCCGTCTTCATGACATTGCCGCACGACGCATTTAAGCCACCCAACGGAACGGCCATTGATCTGCTGCTCATCGATGACGAGGCGGCATTTTCCCAGGTCATGTCCAAACGGCTGGCCCTCAGGGGAATCCGGACCACGCCGGTCCCCTCCGGTTCCCAGGCCGTTCTCACCCTGAGGGCCCAGGACTTTGACCTGGCCATTCTCGACCTGAAGATGGAGGACATGGACGGCATCGAGGTCTTGAAAATATTTAAAAAAATGGTCCCGTCCATGCCGGTGATCATGCTCACCGGACACGGCTGTGACCACTCGGCAGCCGAGGGCCTGCGCCACGGGGCCAGTGAATACCTGACCAAACCCTGTCTGCTGGAAGAGCTGGTGGAGCGCATCCGCCACTGGGCCCGGCAAAGGAGAAGCCATGGACATCCTCCTCATTGACGATGAAACCGAATTTCTCTCCCCCTTGAGCAAACGACTGGCGCGCCGGGGCATCCGCTCCCGGACGGCCCACAGCGGGGAATCCGGCCTCAGCCTTTTCCGGGAACAGCCGGTCAAGGTGGTGGTTCTGGACCTGCGCATGAAGGGCATGGACGGCTTCCAGACCCTGGCACAGCTCCACGGCCTCCAGCCGCCCCCCCGGGTCATCCTGCTTTCGGGCCAGGCCTGCCTGGCCACGGCCCGCAGGGGCATCGAGGCCGGCGCCTTTGACTATCTCATGAAACCCGTAGATCTGAACGATCTCATTTCCACCATAACCCAAGCCCATGAAACGGCTGAACCCGCAACCACCCATCCCCGTCTGGGGCCCCCAAGGAGGTGATACTCAAAATTCCACACCCACTCGAAATCCCACAACAACCACTAAAATTTAGGAGTAGATATCCATGCAGTTTTTTAAAGATTGGGGCAGATTCATGGTCATGGGCGCACGGGCCCATGCCAAATGGGAGTTGGACGTTTCCACACGGATTTTAAATGATCGACGACGGCTCTGGCTTCTCTGCCTTTTCCTGTTGCCCGTCATCATCGGCGGTTATGCCTTTGCCCAGGACATGGCCACCCTGGAGCTGCCCGAGCTTCTGGGGGGCAAAAAAGCCTACAGCCCGGCATTTTACACCACCGGCATCTTCATTGTTTCCATCCTCATCGGCATGGGGGCCGGCCTGATCACCGGCTGCATCGGTGCCGGCGGGGGTTTCATCATTGCACCGGCTCTCATGAGCGCCGGCATCAAAGGCATCCTGGCCGTGGGAACCGACCTCTTCCACATCTTTGCCAAGGCCATCATGGGCTCGGTGATCCACCGGAAGCTGGGCAATGTTTCCGTTCCCCTGGCCCTGGTCTTCCTCATCGGTGCCATTCTGGGGGCCACGGCCGGCGGTCTGATCAACCGATGGCTCTATGAAATCAATCCGGTGCTCAGCGATGCCTTCATCACCACCATTTATTCTCTCATGCTGGGGTTTCTGGGATTCTACGCCCTCTTTGATTACCTCAAGGCACGCAAATCCGGAGATGCTTCGGATCCCCACGGGGGAGAAGGCACGGACATGGGCAATCTTCCCAAAAAACTCCAGGCCATTAAAATCCCCCCCATGGTCCATTTCGACCATGACCTGGTTCCCGGGGGACGCAGCATTTCCTGGGTGTTCCTGGTCCTGTCCGGGGCGCTGGTGGGGCTGGCCGCGGGCATCATGGGCGTGGGGGGCGGCTTTCTGACCTTCCCCATTTTCGTCTACATGCTCGGGGTCTCCTCCATGACCACCGTGGGCACGGACATTTTCCAGATCGTTTTCACCGCCGGTTATGCCGGTATCAGCCAGTACGCTGTGTATGGATTTATTTTCTACACCCTGGCCATGGGCATGCTGCTGGGCTCCCTTCTGGGGGTACAGATCGGCGCCATGGTCACCCGGGTGGTCAAGGGAATCACCATTCGCGGTTTCTACGCCATGGCTGTTCTGGCCGGATTTGTGAACCGAATCTTTGCCCTGCCCGGTAAACTGGGAGAAATGGAAGTCATCTCCATTTCCAAACAAACCGGTGATCTGTTGAACACCATCGGTATCTGGGCCTTTTTCCTGGTCATCGGATGCTTCAGCGTCTGGGTGATCTCCACCTTTTTGCTCAACCTGAACACCCTCAAAGACAAGGAGGTCTCTTCATGATTGCCGACAAAACCACCTTTCTCAAGGGCACGGGCCTCATGGCCTCTTTTATCCTGGTATTTGTCCTTATTTTCATGCCCCTGTTCAACAACCGGAACGGGCTGGAATACCTGGACGATCTTTATAATTCAATATCCAAGGGCTCGGCCTACTACATTCCCAAGCTCAAGGAAAAAACCGCTGTTTTTCAAAGCCAGCAAGTCACCCTGCAACTCACCTTCAAGAGCCAAACCATGGCCCCCCAGGCGGCCAAGCTCATGGAAGAATCCGGCGCCCGGGTGGAAATCACCGGCGACACCCTGAAGGTCTCCGGAGATCTGGGTCGAATCCTTGACAATTGCCTGGAAGATGCCGATCTCATGTATCTGAACCAGGGGGACCGGGTTCGGGACAAATACGGCTATGATCAACGCCGGGTTCTGTTTAACTGGTGGGAAACCGCCGGACTCATGGACAAGGCGTTGAAACGACAAAAACTCTTCCAGGAAGCCCTGACTGTGGCGGAAGTCAGGAAAAAAGGGGTGGAGACTTCCTACAATTACTACGGTATTGAACCCCAGCGCATCACTGCCAAATGGGGGGTGGTCACCTTTTCACTGATCTTCTACGTGGTCTATACCATCTGGTACGGCTTTGCCATCATGTTCCTCTTTGAGGGATACGGCCTGCGCCTGGAACATTAGCCCAGGAGGATAATCCGGATGATTCGCCATATCATTCACCTGATAAAACACCGGATCACCCGGCGGTCACGCTCCCGCCCCGATCCACAAGCCCCCGAGCCCGGTCCCGCATTCCGGCACCGGTACCAGGTGTTCCAACGCCTGCTTGCGGCCAACACCGCTGCGTTGGAACACTTCGCCCATCTGGAAAAACTCGGCATGGGAAACCGGATCTTCGGCGCAGACGAACTCCACACCCATTGCACGGCTGCGTGGATCAATGTGGTGAAAATGACACAGGGTCTGGAAACCCTTGCACCGGGACAATACCCCGGATTATCCTCTCAACTTGACCGGATCCAGGCGGAAATCCTGCCCCGCCTGGATCCGCCCACCCATCGGGTGATTCATTTTCCACACATCCTGCCCCTGGAAGAAACCGGGCTGGACACGGTGGATGCCGTGGGGAATAAAATGGCCCACCTGGGGGAAGCCGCCGCCATTCCCGGACTCCACCATCCCCCGGGATTCACCGTCACCACCCGGGCCGCCCTGGAATTTTTCCAACACAATGACCTGACACCGGATATCCGGGCCCGCCTTCGAGGCGCCCGGGAGCTGTCCGAGCTGGTTTGCGCCGCCCGGGAAATCCGAGAACAGATCCTGGCCGCCCCCCTTCCCACACCGGTGGAAACGGCCATCACCCGGGCCGTGAAATCCCTGTTAAGGGCATGGGGAAAACCGGTGTGCCTGGCCCTGCGCAGCAGTGCCCCGGACGAAGACCGCAGCGGTTTTTCCTTTGCCGGGCAATACCTCAGCCTCCTGGACCTTCCCCCGGATGGAATCCCAGACGCCTATAAAGAAATCCTGGCCTCGGCCTTTGCACCGGCCCCGGTTCAGTACCGACGGGACCGGGGGTTGCCCGCCTTTTCGGCCCCCATGGCCGTGGGCTGTCTGCCCATGCTGACGGCCGTGGCCGGAGGGGTGATGTACTCCCAAAACCCCATCCACCGCCACGACACACGCACGGTGATCCAGGCCGTTTTCGGCCCGCCCCGACACATTGTGGACGGCTCCGCCATCCCCCAAACCATTTATCTGGATACCTCGGGCCGGGCCCCGGACACGGCCCCGCCGCCCCTGGATACCGACAGCCTGGAAGAACTGGGCCACATCGCCCGGGTATTGGAACTCCGGCTGGGTGCGCCCCAGGATGTGGAATGGCTGCTCACGCCGCCCCCGGACTCCCGCATCCATGTGCTCCAGACCCGTCCCATGGCCCCGGCCCTTCCCCGCGCCCTCTCCTCGGCCCCGGGTCCCCCCAAAGGAAATATCCTGATCCGCGGGGGAAATACGGCCAGTCCGGGTGCGGCCTATGGACCTGTATTCCGGGTGGAGACCCCCGAGGATCTACTTCATTTTCCCAAGGGGGCGGTGTTATTAACCTCGGTTCCCCTGCCCGCCTGGGCGCCCGCATTGGGACAGGCTGCGGCACTGGTGTCACAAAGCGGCGGCTTCGCCGGGCATCTGGCCAATCTGGCACGGGAATTTGAAATCCCCGCCCTTTTTGGTATAAAAGAGGTCTGCACCATCCTCACCCCGGGCAGCCGGGTCACCGTGGATGCTGATGACCAGACCATTTACCAAGGAAAAAACCCTGCTGTGCTGGCCCCTGCAACACCCCCTGAAAAAATGATGGAAGGACGCCCTGTGTTCGATCAATTGCAACAGGTGCTGCCCCACATCACCCCCCTTCATCTTCTGGACCCGGAGGCATCGGATTTCCGGGAGGACCAGTGTCGCAGCCTCCACGATCTCACCCGGTTCATCCATGAAAAATCCGTCCACGCCATGTTTGACTTCGGCCACCGGTACGGACTGAAAAAAAGTGATGCCAAGCAGCTCTTCCACAAGGTGCCCATGCAATGGCGCATCCTTAACCTGGATGACGGATTCCACGGGGAAATCAAGGGCCGATACGTTACCCTGGAGCAAATTGCCTCCCGGCCCATGCACGCGGTGTGGCAGGGCATGGTTGCCGTACCCTGGGAAGGTCCCCCACGGATCAATCTGGGCGGGGCCGCGGCCGTGCTTTTCCGGGCATCGGCCGATCCCTCCCTGGTTCCCGGGGTGAAAAGCGCCCATGCCCGACACAATTATTTCATGGTCTCCCGGCACTATTGCAGCATGGGATTCCGCATGGGGGTTCACCTCTCCAGTCTGGCCAGCCATGCCGGCCCCCGGGACCGGGAAAACCACATCCGATTTCGTTTCCAGGGGGGCGCCGCCGACCGCCGACGTCGGGTGGCCCGGGTTCGCTTCATGGACGGCCTGCTTGCCCATTACGGATTTGAAACCCGACGCCGGGGAGACCATCTCACCGCCCTGATCAAAGGACGTTCCCAATCTTACACCCTGGATCGTCTCCGCCTTCTGGGGTATCTGGTCATCCACACCCGCCAACTGGACATGATCGCCGGAATTCCCGCGGATCTGGCCCGGCACGGAAAACGCTTCCGGCGCGACATGGACGAAATACTGGCCGCAGCCTCCCTTGATGAAAAGGAGTAAATGCCCTGTGATTTTCCAGAAAATATCGGATTTTTATGATGCCGTCATCCAGATGAGTTTCGGCTGTGTCCTGGTTCTGGACCCCGGAGGCATCATCCAAAGCGTCCAATCCTATACAGATCAGATGCCCCACGACCCCGACCTTGGCGGAGAAAACTGGCACCGGGCCTTCCCCCCGGTGGACACGGCACCCGTGGACCTGGAAGCCCTTCCCTTGGACGGCCCTCCCCGTCAATTACTCACCCGCAACGGAGACCAGGGCTTCATCCGCTGGCATCTCAAACGCCTTGCCCCCACCGGGGCTCCCGAAGGCAGTTCCCTGGTTCTGGCCGCGGGCATTGACGTCTCTTCCAATGTGGCCCTGGAACAGCAGCTCCACCACGCCGACCGCCTGGCCACCGTGGGACAGCTTGCCGCAGGCCTGGCCCATGAGATCAACGGTCCCTTGAACAATATCCTGGGCTGCGCCCAATTGGCCGCCAAGACCCGGGATCTGCCCGAACCGGTCTACCGGGATCTGGACCACATTGTCCGCTTCTCCCTCCATGCCCGGGAAGTGGTCAAAAAGGTCATGCTCTTCAGCCGCCAGGTCCCCCCCTGCTACCACGGGGTGGATCTCAATGCGGTCATCCGCGAAAGCCTGTATTTCACCGAGCCCCTGTGCAGCAAGTTGGGGGTCCGGGTGGATTGCCGTCTGGCGGAGAATCTGCCGGAGATCATGGGGGACGGGGCCCAATTGCGCCAGGTGGTGGTGAATCTGGTGGTGAACGCGGCCCAGGCCATGGAAGCCGCCTCCCCCGAGGACCACGCCGTTGAAATCATCACCCGGGATGAAGACCGGGGACTGGTCCTGGAAATCAAGGACAACGGCCGGGGCATGTCCCCCGAGGAAACAGCCCAGTGCTTCATGCCCTTTTTCACCACCAAGGAAGCCGACCAGGGCACAGGCCTGGGGCTTTCCGTGGCCCACGGCATCATCCAGGCCCACCGGGCAGAGATCCGCGTTCACAGCGAACCGGGTAAAGGAACGATTTTCCGCATCTGTTTCACCCAGCAAGAAGAAAAGGAAGCATAAATGGGTTTTACCCCCGACCACAAAATCAAGGTCCTGGTGGTGGACGACTGCCGCATGACCTTGGAAATCATCCAACGCAACCTCAACACCAACGGCTACGACGCCTACACCTGCGACAATGTCAGGGATGCGGTGCGTTTCCTATCCGAAAGCACCATTGACGTGGTGATCACCGACTTTAAGATGCCCCACCAGAACGGTCTGGAACTCATCCGGCACATCCGGCACAATTGCCGGGGCATTGAAATCATCATGATCACGGGGTATCCCGACATTGAAGACGCGGTCCAGGCCATCCGCCACGGGGCGGACGGTTACCTGGTCAAGCCCTTTACGGACACGGAACTCTTCCAGGCCATGGATCGCACGGTGGAAAAACTGAAGAAACGACGGCGGGTGGAGTGTGAAGACACCCCGGCACGAACCTATGGGATCATCGGGGAATCCGACAAGATGCAGCAGGTCTTCCACCGCATTGAAAAGGCCGCCGGCACCACGGCCACGGTGCTCATTGCCGGGGAAAGCGGGACGGGCAAGGAAATCGTGGCCCGGGCCATCCATTACAACAGCGACCGAAGGCGTTCCCCCTTTGTCCCCATCAATTGCACGGCCATCCCCGACACCCTGTTGGAAAGTGAATTGTTCGGCCACACCAAGGGTGCCTTCACCGGTGCCCGGGAAACCCGCAGCGGCTTTTTCCAGATCGCCGACGGGGGCACCATTTTCCTGGACGAAATCGGTGATGCCAGCCTGAACATGCAAAGCAAACTGCTCCGGGTTCTCCAGAACAAGGAGATCCGACCCGTGGGCTCCACCACCCTCCAGCATGTGAACACCCGGATCATCGCGGCCACCCACAAGGATCTCACCGGATTAATGAAAAACGGACTCTTCCGGGAGGATCTCTATTACCGGCTCAACGTCATCGACATTGCCGTGCCCGCACTGGGGGAACGCAGGGAGGATATCCTGGCCCTGGTGAACTTCTTTGCCAAAAAATTCAGTGAGGAAATGAACTGCCGGCTCCCGGTGTTTTCCGACAATGTGCTGGAGACCTTCACCGCCTACTCCTGGCCCGGAAATGTCCGGGAGTTGGAGAATCTCATCCAGCGTCTGGTGGTGATGGTGGACGGGGATGTCATCCAGAGCCAGGATCTTCCCGATGCCATGCGATTCACCGCCGATACCCCCTATTGCACCAAGGAAAAGCTCAGCGATGTGGTCAACGATCACATCACCCGGATCCTGGCCCGGGTCAACGGCAATAAAAGCCAGGCCGCCCGCATTCTCGGCATTGACCGCAAAACCCTGAACACCAGGCTTAAAAAGCTGAACCAGCCCGAATAAACGGCACATGTCCCGGGGCGGCATGCCACCGCCCCGGGATCAATGGCTGCAATATCCGGGACAGCTTACATGATGGGCACCAGTGCAAATCCCTGGTGCTGATATCCCATCAACGAGACAAAGGTGTTGCCCACCAATTCCACTCCGGGCAAC
>JAKSBM010000902.1 GCA_022361135.1 Desulfobacterales bacterium
ATCACCGGCAGCCGGGAATTCCTCACGGGCAAATACGGATTTTACGCCCTCTATGAAAACAATGATTACAACCCGGAGGCCATCATTAAGGAACTGGGAAGCCATCACCCCATCCTGGATCTGAGCATTAAACCCTACCCGGCCTGCCGGATGACCCATTCATCCATTGATGCGGCCCTGGAGCTTCGGCCCCACCTCAGGGACCGGTTGAATGAAATCGAATCCATGGAAGTGACCGCCTCGGCCATGGTGGCCCAGATGGTGGGAAAGCCCTTTGAGCCCGGGAATAATCCCCAGGTGGATGCCCAGTTCAGCATCCCCTACACCGTGGCCACAGCCTTGAAAAAAGGGGAAATCTTCCTGGAGGATTTTCAAAGTGAGCAGATCTTTAACACGGAAATACAATCCCTTGCCCGCCGGGTCCAGGTAAAGGCGGATCCACACCTTCCGGCCAAGGACCTATTCAATGCCCACCTGGAAATCATCCTGAAAAGCGGAGAAACCCGTGGGATGAACATCACGGTTCCCCTGGGCAATCCGGCCAACCCCATGAACATGGACATGTGTCGACACAAATTCCAACGCTGCATCCGCTTTTCCGGCCTTGATTTCCCGGCGGACCAACAGAGCCGCCTGCTCAATTTCATCCAAGAATTGGATCAAGTTGAATCCGTAACCCCGTTAATGGAGATGATGTGCCCATGATGATTCAAAAATTATTTGATCAAGGTGCGGCGGATTACGACGCACACCGGCAAAAGGTGATTCCCTGTTTCAGGGACTTTTACGGCACCCTGGTGGACTGCATCCCATATCCCCGGGATCGGCGTTTTTCCTTCCTGGACCTGGGGGCGGGCACCGGCCTGGTATCGGCCTTGATTCGATCCACCTTCCCCCAATCCAGGGGCAGTCTGGTGGACCTTTCCCAGGGAATGCTCAAACAGGCGGAAAACCGATTCAAGGACGACCCCCTGGTGAATTTCCACTCCCTGGACTACGCCCATGCATTGCCCGGGGGAAAATTTGACCTTGTGGTTTCCGCCCTGTCCATCCACCACCTGTCCCACCCGGACAAGGAAACCCTTTTTCAAATGATATTTAATCAGCTAACCCCGGGGGGAATTTTCATCCACGGAGATCTTATCCTTGGACAAACCCCGGCCATCACCCGGTGCAACCAGGAAAAATGGAAAAATCATATCCGTTCAACCGGCATGGCCGGGGATGCCCTGGAACAGATCTGGGACCGCATGGCCCAGGACAATCCCGCCCCACTGGCCCTTCAATTAAACTGGATGAAAGGGGCCGGGTTCCAAGAAGTGGACAGTTTTTATCAATATCGCAATTTTGCAGTCTACAGCGGCACCAAACCCAATTAAACACCCGTTGCCCCGTCCCAATCGGGGCAGGAGAAAGGATAGCACCATGCAGTTAGATCAAAAGAAAATATGTGCCCGACTGGGAGAACTCATTGGCCGGGAACACACCTTTGGAGACGGTCCCACCACCATGGCATATGCCAAGGACACCATGCCCTGGGATGTGGAGGAACAGAATCTTCCCCTGGCCGTGGTCCGTCCCGGTGACAGCAAGGATGTTTCAAAAATCCTGGCCTTTGCCCATGAAAACCAGATACCGGTCCACACCCATGGATCCGGCACCTCCCTGGTGGGGCTGGGCCGGCCCAAAACCAATTGCATTGTCCTGGACATGGGCCGGATGCAGGAATTCAAAGCCTATCCCGAGCGGGGATATTTCGAGGTGGGGCCGGGCATGCACATTGCCAAACTCAGAAAAGCCCTGTCGGAATTCAATGCCCTGCTCCCGGTTTTCCCCGGCAGCGAACCCATTGCCACCATTGGCGGATCCATTTCCGTGAACACCAGTGCCCATGCCGTGGATGCCAGCCTGGGAAAACCCGGAGACTATGTCCTGGGTTTGGAGGTGGTCCTGGCCAATGGGGAAATCCTTGAAACCGGCACCCAGTCCACCCGAAAACCCGCCGGCATTGAAGCCACTAAATTCCTGGTGGGCTCGGAAGGACTGCTCTGCATCATTACCAAAATCCGCATGCGGCTCATCCCCATGCCCCACCTTGAAAACATCGTGGCCTACTACAACAGCACCGAAGAAATCCTGGACACGGTCATGGCCATGTACAAAAGGGGAATCCCCACCCCCATGTTCTTTGAATATCTGGATGAAAAATCATCGGTGGTGGGATTTGAAGCCGTGGGCCTTGAACCGCCCAAGGGGGCCGTGGCCATGATGACCCTCCATTCCGCCACCCCGGAAGGGTGCCGGGCCAAGGCGGAGGCCTTCCTTGACTTCCTGAAGGATACCGGCCCCCAGGAAGCCCGAATTGTGGAGGATAAAGCCGAATGGGATAAAATCTGGAGCAGCCGGGCCGAGGCCGGGAATTACGTCTACCGGCTCGGGGCCACATTCGGCAGTGAAATCACCGTGCCCGTGGACCGGCTGAAGGAAGCCTTCACGGAGGCCAAGGAGATCATCATGAACCTGGATTCCTACAAGGGAAATGAATTCTACTCCTTCGGCCACATCGGCGCCCCCACCATCCATGCCTATGCCTTCATCCCCACCAAGGATATCCCGGATGCGGTGAAAAAGGCCGTGACCATGGAAGTCCGGCAGCGCACCGAATCCCTCAATGCCCGGTACGGCGGATGCGGTGGGGAATGGGGCATCACAGCCCAAAGGGCCGGTTTCCTCAAGGAAAAATATGGTCAGGTTTACTACGATTTCCTCAAGGGGCTGAAAAAAACCTTTGATCCCCATAATATCCTGAACCGCGGCAACCTGGAGGGATGGATGTGAACGACATTGACATTGAAAAAGACAAATTGATCAAGGAAATCTCCAAATGCAGGTCCTGCCGGTTCTGTGTGGATGTATGCCCCACCTACCAGGCCTCGGAGGGTGTGGAATCCATGTGCTCCTTTGGCCGGCTCCAGATCATTAAATACCTTTTAAAGGGCAGCCTGAAACTGGACGATGCCATGTCCTATTGCCTCTACAGCTGCCTCCAATGCAAACGGTGTGAAGTGGTCTGCAAGAGCAAGGGACAGAATCTGGAGGTCTGCGATCTCATCCACAGGGGTAGAACCCTGGTTTCCAACAATCTTGTGGAGGACAAAGCACATGATCAAATCTAAGGCATTGGTTTCGCAGGCATTGAAAACCCTGAAGGAAAATATCCAGCGCACGGGCGACCCCCTGGGATTCACACGCAACTACTGGTCGGAATGGGCCCATGGCCTGGATCTGCCCAAGGGCGGGGATACGGTATTGTATACGGCCCGGATGTACCAGATGCTCCCCTTTGTCCTCCAGACCACCCAGATGATTCCCACGGTGAAACCCTTCCTCACGGTCCCCGGTGTCAGCCCCCTGTTGCGGGCCGGGAACCGGCTGGCCGGAGAGTGCATGATCCGCATGATGGCCAGAAATGAAGATGAAATCCGCTTCCAGGGAAAAAAGGCCCTTGGCGGAATCGTCAAAGCCCTGAATTCCGTGGGCATCCGCCCGGGTTTTCTCTACGATGACGAACCTTACAGCGGTGCCCTTCTCCACGACCTGGGACTGGAGGGACAGATCCTTCCCCATGTGCGGCAGGTCTGCCGGACCTTCCTGGACCACGGGGTGAAGACCATCATCACGGTGG
>JAKSBM010000837.1 GCA_022361135.1 Desulfobacterales bacterium
ATTCAAGCATAAGTGTGTTAAATTCAAGTTGACGTTTCACAGGAACGTTGATTATTGGAAATCCCTCTTTAAGTAATATCCCGTTCATCATGAAACGTCCCATTCTTTTATTAACGTCCCAAAAAAATTGAGTACGAGCCATTTTCAAAAATGCTGAGATGGCTTTATCGTATATGTCTGCAATAATTTCGACTTCAGATTCTGTTTGTAGCCAGATCTCATCAAGTTGTTCTGGAGAAGGAGGTTCATGTTCTGAACCACTTATGGATACGTTACCAAAACGAAATACACCCCATTCGAAGGCTTCCTCTTTAGCCGCCAATGCATGCAACTCAAGTGCAATTGGCTTTGAAAATTTAAAACGATTCTCATCGATTAATTCGAAGATTCGTTCCCAAGTATTTGCTTGGCTTATAACCATATTTTGATCACTGATTTTGTAACCACCAACAGTGACACCATCTAAGATAGTTTGAACCTCAGCTAATGTCATTAAAACACCTTCCAGGTTCACGGCTTCATAAACCAATAAAGGCACGTCACGAATAGCCAAATGCATTGCCATTCGTTTGTTCGGGGTCATATTCCAATATGTATCTGAAGTAGCCATATACATTATCCGTTTCAAATTAAGCTTGGTTATATGCATTACAAATAACTCAGTATGTTTACGGAACTTTAACCAAAATTTCAATTGGACAGGGACGTGTGGGGTAAGAATAAATTACTTAACGGCCTTAATAGGTGGAAAATACTCCATAACATTTAATTGATGTGTGAATCAAAGACACCGGTCGCAATTGGACTACGCGATTCAAAACCGAGCATATCGCAACTGGCCGTTTTCTCTAAGTGACGGCTGGATAACGATTTAAGGATCTGATAGCGTGTATTTTTCAGTGTAGAGTTTTGTAGTAACACAGAAGATTGAACGCTCTCGAATTTATTTATATGTAGTAATTCCGAAAAAATCTGACAGCTGTCAATTTTGAAAAAATAAAAAAAGGTCAAGGATGGGGGCGTTCCCATCCTTGACTTTTATCCCACGGAATCAATGTATTGGCCCGGCCGAGGAGCCGGGTCCTGGAAAAATGTCCTTATCCGGCAAAGGCGGCGTCGGGCATTTCCATGATGGCGGTGACATTGGCCAGAACAGCAGTCATCTTACCCATGGTGGCGGCCAGGGGCCAGCTCATGTAGTATTCTGCGGTTTTGACCTGGCCCTGGTAGAAGGCCACGTCTTTTTTCTTGGCTTTTTCAATTTTGGGCTGGGCCACAACCGCTCTCCAGAGGTGGAACCATGCCAGGCAGACATCGCCGGTGATGTCCAGGAAGGGGTGGGCCATGGCAAAGGCGTCCAGCACCTTTTCGGACATGGCGGTCATGCCCAGGTGCATGGCCACTTCACCCAGTTTATTCACGGCTTCCTGCACCTGGTCGGCCATGGCTTCCAGGCCTTCGATTTCCTTGGCTGCGGCGATGGTTTTGTTCATTTCGCCCAGGAGATCCATGAAGGGTTTGCCCTTGTTCATGCCCAGTTTCCGTCCCAAAAGGTCCATGGCCTGGATGCCGTTGGTACCTTCGTAGAGGGAGGTGATCTTACAATCCCGGAGGAGTTGTTCCTGGGGATATTCCTTGATGAATCCGTATCCGCCGTAAACCTGGATACCCTGGGTGCAGACCTCGGCGGCCCGGTCGGTGACATAGCCTTTTACAACGGGGGTCAACAGCTCGATGAAGCCCTTGAACATCTCCCGTTCCTCTTCGGTTTCTGCGGTTTTGGCTTTGTCAAAGCAAAGGGCGGTGTAGTAAATCAAAGCGCGCATGCCGTCCACATTGGCCTTCATGGACAAAAGCTGACGTTTCACATCGGGATGGTTGATGATGGCAACGGGCTTGGCATCCTTGTCAAAGATCTGGGTGAGGTGGGTGCCCTGGACCCGGTCCTTGGCATAGTTGACCGCATTGATATAGGAGGATGAGGCAAAACCAAAACCCTGGAGGCCGCAGCCCAGGCGGGCTTCATTCATCATGACGAACATGGCCTTCATGCCCTTGCCCTCTTCGCCCAAAAGTTCGCCCACGCAGTTTCCCTTGGAGCCAAAGGAAAGGGAGCAGGTGGCATTGCCGTGGATGCCCATTTTTTCTTCGATGCCGGTGCAGGTCACATCGTTGAATTCGCCCAGGGATCCGTCATCATTGACCCGGTACTTGGGAACCAGGAAAAGGGAAATACCCTTTGTTCCGGCGGGTGCGCCTTCGATGCGGGCCAGGACCGGATGGATGATATTTTCGGTGAGATCCTGTTCCCCGGCGGAGATGAAAATCTTGTTGCCGGTGATGGTAAAGGTACCGTCGTCGTTGCGCTTGGCCGTGGTGGTCAGATTGCCCACATCGGATCCGGCTTCGGGTTCGGTGAGGCACATGGTACCGCCCCAGGTGCCGGTGTAGAGTTTTCTCAGGAACAATTCCTTTTGCTTGGCGGTTCCGAATTCCTCAACCAATTTACCGGCACCGTGGGTGAGGCCGGGGTACATGAGGAAGGCGGAGTTGGCACCGGTGAATAACTCACCGGCGGCCGTGGCCAGCACCTGGGGCATGCCCTGGCCACCCAGGTCGGGATCGTCGCACATGGCCAGCCATTCGCCTTCGCAGAAAAGTTCAAATGCCTTGTGAAAGGATTTGGGCACGGTGACTTTCCCATCTTTCAAGGTACAGCCTTCTTCATCCCCTTCCTTATTGATGGGGAGCAGCTCTTTGACAGCCAGATTCCGGGCTTCTGAAATGACCATATCCATGGTCTTTTTGTTGAATTCCTCAAACAATTCATGGGATGCCAATGAGGCAGCATCCAACATTTCATGGAGTACGTATTCCTGGTCTCTTCTGTCCGCGATGGATTGTGCCATTATCTGTACCTCCTAAAATTAGGTATTTATTGGGTTAATACACCGTTTGTAAACATGTCAAAAATCATGGAAAGTCGCTGGTTCCGGGCGGTTTCATCCTCTTCCCGGAACAGGGATGCCCAGGCGGCCGAATGGACGATGTCGGCAAAGAGGGTGGCCATGTCCAGGGTGGAATAGGGTTTAAACAACCCGGACTCCTCGCCCTGCTCAAAAATATCCTGGAAAAGGCGAACCATTTTATCGTGGAGCTTGTTTACCCGATGGTTGAGCTTGGGCATGGCCACGGCATCAATATTGGAGCGTTCGGAAATATAAATCTTCACCACTTCTTCATTGGCCCGGTAAAATTTAGCCTGGGCCACCAGGGCCGCCTTGAGTTTTTCCCGGGCATCCAACTCCGAGTTAGTACTGATATCGTAAAGGATGTGACCCAGCTTGTGGACCCGCTCAATGACCAGGTCGTGGTACATTTCCTTCTTCCCGGGGAAGTATTTATATATGGTTCCCAGGGGATATTGGGAATCCTTGGAAATCTGGGCCATGGTGGTACCGTGGAATCCCCGCGCTGCAAAAATTTCCAATGCGGTTTCCAGTATTTCCTGGCGTTTACGAAGATCGTCCCGCTCTTTTCTGGTGAGTTCCTTCATGGGCCTCCCCAATTTTGCCCTTATTAATGACTTCCTAATTACTATTCCAAGTTTAGAATAGTAATTCTATAAATAGAAGAAATGTTTTTGTCAACATAAAATGAATAACCATTCATAAAACCTTTTAATGGGATTTAAACAAAAAAGAGGATAAATGAATGCCAACCTGCTGTCTTGTAAATAAATTTTACAATTATTAACCAAAAACAGGTATTTTCAGGCAAAGGGACTCACTGAACCATCATTCAAGACAAACCATGGGAATCAGTGATGTGAAAGATGTTCCAATTCGGCTTCCAGGGCCGGGGTCAAACTCCGGATAAATCCATCCAGGGAGCCCATCTCCAGGTGGGGATACAGGGGGGCCACAAAGGCGGAGTGAACCCGGTGTTTCCGATAATCCGGGCTCCTTGGGGGCATTTTAAGGTAACGCTCCATGGATTGGATATCCGGTGCATAGAGCAGGGAAGCGCTGAAATACCCCACGCCCTTGCTTCGGTAAAAACAACTCCCCCCCACCTTCAGATCGTCCAGGACCAGATCGGAGATCCCATCGGAATAGAGGTGGGCCATGCCCAGCTTTTTCAGCCCGGAAATGAGCCATTGGGTACAGCGTGAAAAAAGGGTCTGGATATTGCCGATGCCCGGGGCGGGAAAAACCGCAGAGACAATGAGGTTGCCCTGGTCCAGATAAACCGCACAGCCCCCTCCCCTGCGCCGAAGGACCGGAATACCGTCCCGGCGGCACCGGTCGAGATGGATCTCGGTTTCCAGGCAGCTTCCCCGGCCGGCCACCACGGCCCGGTCCGGGTAGGGATAGATATGGAATCTGGGTTGCTCATCTTCCTGGACCTGCTCCAGCAGGCCTTGGTCCAAGTCATACCAATTCACTGAAAGGGATTGGGTCATTTTTTCTTCTTAAATAGATGTACCGAACCCGAAGCCGCCATCTCGGCCGCCTCCATCAGGGATTCGGAAAAGGTTGGATGGGGATGGATGCTCACCATGAGGTCTTCCACGCAGGCACCCATCTCAACGGCCAGGGTCCCTTCTGAAATCAACTCCGAGGCATGTGCCCCCACCATGCCCACGCCCAGGATCAGGTCCTTTTTCTTGTCCACGATGACCTTGACAAAGCCCTGGGTTTTATTGGAGGCCTTGGCCCGGCCCAATGCGGTGAGGGGGAATTTTCCCACCTTGAATTCCAGCCCCTGGTCCCGGGCCTGGCTTTCCGTCAGTCCGGTCCAGGCCACCTGGGGACTGGTGAAAAGGATGGCCGGCACGGTGACATTGTCAAAGGCCGAGTGCAACCCGGCAATGACCTCGGCCACCACCTTACCCTCCCGGGCCGCCTTGTGGGCCAGGGCCGGTCCCCGGGTCACGTCTCCAATGGCAAAGATTTTGGGATTTTTGGTTCTACAGGCGTGGTCCGTGGGAATGAGGCCCTGTTCATCCAACTCAATGCCCAGATGTTCCAGTTCCAGTGCATCGGTGTTGGGGGTTCGCCCCGTGGCCACCAAAACCCGATCGAAATTGGCTTCCACCTGTTTTTCCCGGGTTTGGATCACGGCGGTGTAACCGGCCCCCTCTTTTTTTACTTCCAAAACCTTGGAATCGAGATGGAGGGCGTCGAAACTTTTCCGGCATTGTTTCATGACCACCTGGACCAAATCTTCGTCGGCACCACCCAAAAGCTTGGGGGCGAATTCCACCAGGGTGACCCCGCTGCCCAAACCGGCGTAGGCCTGGCCGATTTCCAGCCCGATATACCCGCCGCCAATGACCAGGAGCCGCTCCGGAATTTCAGGCAGGGTCAGGGCATGGGCAGAACTCCAAACCTCGGGATCCCAGCCCTTGGGAATTTCATGGATCCGGGATCCCGTGGCAATGATCCCATGTTTGAAACGGATATTTGCATTGGCCCCGTCCACATAGAGGTTGCCGTTTTCCAAGAACCTTCCCCGGCCCTGGATCACTTCGATCTCCCGGTTTTCCAATAATTTTGAAATCCCGGTGGACAATTCCGAGATCACCGATTCCATGTGGGAACGCAACCTGTCCACATCATATTCCACATCTCGAGAAATCAATCCCACGGCCTGGGCCGATTTCACATCCTCGGCCAGTTCCACAACGTTGATCAAGGTTTTGGAAGGGATGCAGCCCTCGGCCAGACAAACGCCGCCCATGCGTTGGGAGGCCTCCACCAGGATCACGTCCCGGCCCAGGTCCGCCGCCCGGATGGCCGCGGTGTAGCCCCCCGGGCCCCCGCCCAGGACCAGCACATCGGTTTCATATACAAGATCGCCTACCACCATGGTGGAATCTCTCCTTTCCAGACCGGGCTCACACCCGGATCATGAATTCTCTGGGTTGTTCAAGCATTTCCTTGAGCCCTTTGACAAAGAGGGCTGCCTGGGCCCCATCGGCCACCCGATGGTCAAAACAAAGGGTCAGGGGAAGGATCTGTCGAATGCGAATTTCCCCCTGGTGCACCACGGGTTTTTCCGCCACCCGCCCCATGCCCAGGATGGCGGTTTCCGGATGATTAATGATGGGAAACACCCGGGTGCCGCCGATGGCCCCCACATTGGTCACGGAAAATGTGCCCCCGGTGAGTTCCTCCAGGGTCAATTTGCCTTCCCGCCCCCTTCCGGCCAGTTCCAATACCGCGGCCCCGATTTCGGCCACGCTTTTCAACTGGGCATTGGGAATCACCGGCACCACAAGGCCCCGGGAAGTGTCCGCGGCAAATCCAATGTGGCAATATCCCTTTTCCACGATTTCCATGGTTTCCGTGTCCACACTGGAATTGAAACCGGGGAATTGAAGTAATTGGGAGGCCACAGCCTTGATGAAAAAGGCCATGAGGGTGAGTTTGGGCCGGGGTGCATGGGATTCAAGGGGGGTGGACTGGGCCCAGATCTGATTGTGTTCCCGGCGCAGGATTTCCAATTCGGTGACGTCCACATCATCCATGTGGGCCACGTGGGGAACCAGAATGCTGGATGAGGTGGTCTTCACTGCGGTCTTCCGTCGCAGGGAACGGATGGGCACCCGGTTCACCGGTGGAGGGAATTCGGGAAGGGCTGAATGTTCCAAGAAGGGAATACCGGCCACGGGAATGGATGCTCCACCCGGAGAAGGAGACATTGCCCCTTCTGCCCCGTCTCCAACGGGTGCCGGGGTGGTATCCAACTCTGGGGAACCCGATTGAAAGCGTTCCAAATCCTCGGGTACCACCCGTTCACAGGGGCCGGTGCCCTGGATGAGGCGGATATCAATGCCCATTTCCCGGGCCAGGCGCCGGGTGGCCGGGGCGGCGATCACCCGCCTGGGCTCATCGCCATGGGTTTGTGCAGCTCCGGGCGCTTCCCGGGGCTCCCACCCGTCCTTTGGGGGCTGTGCTGAATCGGTATTCACCGAGGGCGGGGGGGGAGTTTCCACGGATTCTGGATCATTGTTTTCTCCGGGAGTTGCCTCCGCCACCGGAGGCGGCTCCAGGACCGCTTCGCTTCCATCGTCGATGACCACCAGCACACTGCCCACGGTGACAATGTCCCCGGGGGAAGCATTAAGTTTATGGATGGTTCCGGACCGGGGGCTGGGTATGGTCACGGCGGCCTTGTCGGTCTCCATGTCGCAGAGGGGATCGTCTTCTTTCACCGTATCCCCCAAGGCCACATGCCATTTCAAAAGCTCGCCTTCGTGGATGCCTTCGCCCAGGTCGGGTAATTTAAATTCAAACATCCCTTTCTCCTAAAAATTCAGGGTTTCATCCAGGGCCTTTTCAATGGTGGCCTGGGTGGGGAAATACATGTGTTCCCGGCCAAAGAGGGGTACCACGATATCGTACATGGTCACCCGCTTCACAGGCGCCTCCAGGTACATGAGGGCATGGTCGTTGATCAGGGCAATGACCTCCGATGCCGGGCCAAAGGAACGCTGGGCCTCCTGGACCACCACACAACGACCGGTCTTCTTCACCGAATTCACAATGGTTTCCGCATCCATGGGGGAAATGGTCAACAGGTCGATGACCTCGGGCCGGCAGCCATGGCTGGTTTTTATGCTGTCCACGGCCCGGAGCACCTCACGCATCATGGCCCCCCAGGCAATGACGGTGATGTCGCTGCCCTCTTCCACCACCTGGGCCCGGGCGATTTCCATGGGCCGGGTGGGATCCTCCACATCTTCCTTAAAGCTGCGGTAGGAACGCTTGGGCTCCATGAAGACCACCGGGTCAGGATCGTCGATGGCCGCCCGGAGCAATGGCCCGGCATTGGCCGGGGAGGAGGGAATCACCACCTTGACCCCGGCGGTGTGGGCATAATAAACCTCCTTGGATTCCGAATGGTGCTCCAAGGCCCGGACACCGCCGCCATAGGGCATGCGCACCACCAATGGCACGGAAAATTGCCCCCGGGACCGTGTCCGCATGCGGGAGGCATTGCCCTCGAGCTGGTGCATCATCAAATAGGAAAAACCGGAAAACTGCATTTCAACCACCGGTTTCAACCCGGCCATGGCCATGCCGATGGCCGCACCCAATATTGTGGATTCGGCAATGGGCGTATCAATGACCCGCTCCCTGCCGAATTTTTCATACAAACCGTCGGTGACCCGGAACACCCCGCCGTTCACCCCCACATCCTCGCCCAGGATCACCACCCGGTCGTCGGTTTCCATGGTGGCGGTCAGGCAACGATTCAGGGACTCCACCATATTGATCTTACCCATTTTCTTTTTCCTCCTTGAGCGTATTAAGGAATTCCTCCCTCTGGGCCTGGATCAGGGGAACCGGATCCTGGAACACGTAATCAAAGGGGGCATCGGGTTCAAACCGGGTTTCTTCTTCATAGGTTTTCACCGACGCATCCACCTCGGCCTTGATTTCAGCCTCCATGGCCGCCTGCTTTTCCTTGTCCCAGATGCCCTTGTTTTCCAAATAAAGCTGGAACCGGACCAGTGGATCTTTTTTCTCCCAGGAAGCCACCTCCTCATCTTCCCGATACCGGGAGGGATCATCGGCCGTGGTGTGCATCTGCATGCGGTAGGTGACCGCCTCGATGAGGGTGGGGCCCTTGCCGGCCCTTGCCCGTTCCGCAGCCTTGAGGGTGGCCTGGTAAACGGCCAGGGGATCGTTGCCATCCACCTGAATCCCCTGGACCCCATAGGCAATGGCCTTCTGGGCAATGGTGGCCGACCGGGTCTGCCACTTACGGGGGGTGGAAATGGCAAATTGGTTATTCTGGCAAAGGAAAATCACGGGCACATTCATGACGGCGGCAAAATTAAGGGCCTCGTGGAAATCGCCCTCGGAGGTGGCACCGTCACCGAAAAGGGTCAGGGCCAGGGTATCGCTTTCCCCCCGCATGCGGGCCCCATAGGCCAGGCCCACGGCATGGGGAAGCTGGGAGGCCAGAATAATGGAAATGGGCAGATTCCGATCATTACTCCCGCCCAGAACCCCCTCTTCGAAGCCGTTGAAGATATGGAGCAATTGAACCAGGTTCTCCCCCCGCATGAGCCGGGCCCCCAATTCACGGTAGGAGGGCACCAGCCAGTCCGTCTCCTTGATGGCCATGACCGGGGCGCAAAAGGCAGCCTCCTGGCCGTGGCAAAGGGGAATGGTACCGATGCGGCCCTGGCGCTGGAGATTGAGCATCCGGGCATCGGCCATGCGGGAAAGGGTCATGGCCCGGTGGAGAAAAATGAGTTGATCCGGCTCCAGCTTGGGCTCCAGTTCCTCATCCACTTCTCCGTTTTCGTCTAAAATGTCCAAACGCGATACATGAAAGGTCTGGATATGATCCAGGGGCATGGCAAACCTCCTTGGAAAATTAAGTTTGAACCGATTTTTATTTTAATGATGCAATGACTGGGGATAGAGTTTTCGCAGTATATTTAAGAGGATAGCATAAAAGATTCAAGGGCTCCAGATATTTGACTCCCCCAAAAATCGGGATTTGTTTTTACTTGACACCCCATGAACATCAGAATAAGTAGAATAACATTGTTCATCCGGTTCACATTAATCATCTCATCCTTTGGAGGGAAAATGAAAAAACATCTTGCTGCAAGTCTTCTGGGTATTCTCATCAGCCTGTGTATCACCTCCCTGGCCCTGGCCCAGGCACCCATTCTGGGAAAATGGAAAACCATTGACGATGAAACCAATCAGCCCAAGTCCATCGTTGAAATCTTTGAACGGGATGGAAAATATTACGGCAAGATTACCCGGCTTTTCATCAAGGCTGGCGACAATCCCAACCCCCTCTGCGATAAATGCGACGATGGGGACCCTAGAAAGGATCAGCCCATCCAGGGCATGGAAATCATCAAGGACATGCAACCCAATGGTGAGAAATTTTCCCAGGGCACCATACTCGACCCCAAAAAGGGAAAAGCCTATAAATGTAAACTTTGGGTGGAAGACGGGAAACTCCAGGTCCAGGGCAGCTTTTTATTTATTTCCCGCACCCAGACCTGGCATCGGACAGAATAGGTTGAATTAAGGGTACTTCCAATAATTCAGGATTTTGGCGTGAGTTCAAGGCGCAGAAAAATTTTAACCGGAGGAATACATAAAGTATTTCGAGGATTAAAATTTTTATGCAACGCCGAAATCATGTCAAAAGACAATTATTAGGGGTGGCCTTAAATCCTTTCCAGGCGGCAGAAGGCATCATAGTACGCTGCCTGGTTTCCCATGTCTGAGATCCGGGACGGAATCAGGACATTAACGGCACCGCTTTTATGCCACCAACCCTGGTGCATATAAGCGGTGTTTTCATGTACGGCGGAATCCAATGATAACCCGGCCTGGATTTCACCGGCTTCCCCGAGAATTTTCACCCGGTCCTGGTCTGCCAGCCCCAGGTTGCGGGCAGTGTTTGGATGGAGAAAAACCCGGGGTTGGTCCTCCCTGAAGGCAAAGCCCTGGGAATGCATGGACGCCGTTGTTTTGCAGGTGAGAAGGCGCAGGGGGAATTCTCCCAACGGGCCCCGGGGGGGCTGGAATGTGGGCAGGGGATTTAATCCGGCCTGGGCCGCAACCTGGCTGAAAATTTCAATCCGGCCCGAGGGGGTGAGAAATTTTTCCCTTTCCCAGGCAATGTCATGGTCCGGGTGGCGCAGGTATTTGCCGTTGAGCCCTTCCAGATCCCCGTCAAATTCAAGCCCCAGTTCTTCCATCATTCCCTGGGCCGCCACTTCCAGAAACTCCCGTGAAGAATCAAACCCCAAATCAAGGCCCATGCGGCGGGCCAATTCCAGGTAGACCTCAAACTCGGGCAAAAGCCCCTTGGGCGGCGAAACCACCTGCTGGGAAAAATTCAAAACATGGTTATACATGGAGGTGGTGAAAAGATCCTCCTGTTCAAAGACAAAGGCTGCGGGCATGACCAGATCGGCATGGCGGGCCGTATCGGTCATGAAATGATCAAAGACCACCTTAAAGGGAACCCGACCAAAGGCCTGGGTGATAAATGAAACATCCGGGCATTGGACCAGGGGGTTGGCCGCTGCAATGAAGGCAGCCTGAACGCCGGGCTCCCGGGCGGTTTCTATGAATTCCCCCATGCGAGCCGGGGCAAATAAACGCCGTTCTTTAACATGGGCTTCACTGTTTTCACCGGGGCGCCCCAGGAGTCCGGCCAGGGATTTTGAGGCATAATTCACCCCACCACCGGATTTCATGATCTGCCCGGTAACCGCGGCCAGGGCATTGATGCAGCGCACGGTATTCCCACCGGATTCATACCGCTGGAGGCCGTAGCCGATCCAGATGGAGGCCCGGCAACCGGAATAGGCCCGGGCCAAGGATTGGATCTGATCCCGGGGTATCCCGGTCTGTTCTTCGGTCCAGGCCAGATCATGGGATTCCACCGACGCCTTGAACCGGTTGAATCCCAGGACATGGGCATCCACAAATTCCATATCGGCCCGTCCCTGGGCGATGATTTCCCGGGCCAGGCCCAGGGCCAGGGCACTGTCCGTCCCCGGTCGGATTCGGATATGCCCCCCCAGGGCCTGGGCGGTTTCATTTTCCTTGGGATCGATGATCCATATTTTTGCGCCCTTGTCACGGGCCTGCCTTAAAAGGGTATATAAATGGATGTTGGTCACCTTGGGATTCCGCCCCCAGATGAGGATCATTTCCGAATTGAGGATATCCTGGGGCAGGTGGGCCCGGGCCGTGCCGAAATCATATTTGGTGGCGGCCATGCCCGCCCCCCAGCAAAGACTCCCCTTGGGCCTGGAATCCCCACCCAGAACATTGAAGAAGATGTTCTGAATCCCGCCCTTCAAACCACCGTAACCATCCCCGCAATAATTTAAAAATGCCGTGGGACCAAACGACCGGTGGATCTCCGTGATTTTTTCCTCCATTAAATCAATGGCCTCGTCATAGGAAACGGCCTTGAATCCGGAGGGGGTGCGCAACTGGGGCTGGACAATGCGCCGGGGATGATACATGCGATCCACAAGCCCCCTTCCCTTGGGGCAGACCACGCCCCGGGTCAGTGGATGATCGGGGTCCCCCGCAAGGGAGAGCACTTTGTCATCCTTTATATCCACGCAAAAGCGGCAAAGGTCAAAACAGTCCAGGGGACAAGAAACAAATTTTTTATTCACCATGATTATATTCCCTTTTCGCAATGTTAGGCGCACTGTCGAATTAAAATCGGCCAAATATGACTTTAAAACTTTTAATGGAATTCAAAAGAGCTTCATTGGGAGCATACTCAAAATATGTGCCCGATGATGCAACGAAGAAGTCCATTAAAAATGGCAAGACATATGGACAATTTTTATTCTGATCGGGAGCCATAGCTTGTCTCACATAATCTCGGTTGGCTTACAAGCTATTTTTAATGGAATTCAATCCCCGGTCATTCCACGGCCATGGGCCATCCCAAGCCGTCATCCACAGGGAACCAAACCGCCCTAACCCTCTATTATTTAAGCTTCTTTGGAAGAAGATTTTATATGCCTGGGGTTTTTTTACCATTTTTGCAAAAATTCACTATATTTTTTATATAAAACGCTAAAATTTAATAAAATATTTTCATTTTCTATCTTTATTTTTTTATTGAGATTATTTTTTCCTATATTTGCTCTTTTTGCCTTGACAAAAATGGGTGAATACACCTAATTATCTTTGCAAATTTAGTATACCGTCGATCCAAAAACAGGGGTTATACGCTCAAAATTAAGTTTCAAAATTTCTCAGTTTCATAATCAGGAGGGTCCCATGTTCAAAATTCATCAATTTTCCTTACTCCATGGAAACCGCACCACCCCGGGATTCAATCATTCCATTCAAAATGACAGGACCGCCATCTCTGCCATGGGGTCTTCAATATAGATTCACGTTTTATCCATAAACCGCCGGATATCCCGGCTTTTCAAAAAAAGTAAGGAGTTTCTTCACATGAAAAAATTAGTCTACATGGGTACATTGTTCATCGCATCGCTCTTTTTTGCAATGACGGTTCAAGCTGCTGATCTTTCCGGTAAAAAAGTTCTCTTTATTGACTCCTACCACCAGGGTTACGGCTGGAGCGACGGCATCACCCAGGGTGTTAAATCCGCCATTGGCCCCACGGGCGCCGAATTGAAAACCATCCAGCTGGACACCAAACGCAACACCGATGAAGCCTTTAAAAAAGAAGCCGCACTCAAGGCCAAGGGCATCATCGAATCCTTTAAACCCGACGTGGTCATTGCCGCCGACGACAATGCCTCCAAATTCCTGATCATGCCCTATTTTAAAGATGCGGCCACCCCCTTTGTATTCTGCGGCGTCAACTGGGACGTATCCGGATACGGCTACCCCTATGCCAACGTCACAGGCATGATTGAAGTCACCCCGGTTCCCCAGCTCATCGAACAGCTGGCCCCCTTTGCCCAGGGCGACAAGATCGGTTTCCTTGGACCGGACACCATCACCGCCCACAAGGAATCCAGCAACTGGGATAAAACCTTTGGTATCAAAGCGGTTACCTACTTTGCCAAGGATTTTGAAGACTGGAAAGCCGGTTTCCAGAAACTCCAGGCCGAAACCGACATCCTCATTATAGATTCCGACGGCGGCCTTTACAGCGACAACAAAGCCGACATGAAAGCCTTTGTTGAGCAGAATGCCAAAAAACCCATCGGAACCACCTACGATTTCATGGCGCCCTATGCCTTGATCACCTTTGCCAAGGTTGCCCAGGAACAGGGCTTCTGGGCCGGTGAAACCGCTGCAAAAATTCTCTCAGGTACCGCCCCGGGTCAGATCCCCATGGTCAAAAATAAAGAAGGTAAACTCATCATCAATATGAAAATCGCCGCTGCCCTGGGAATTGAAATTCCCTATGAACTGGCGGAAAATGCCGAAAGCGTGATCGAATAAAGGGGAATTCCATGGGAACCTCCATCAAGTATAAATTCATTATCCCCACCCTGCTGCTGCTGATTATCGGCCTGGGCCTGTCCAGCGCCATCTCATATTACCGGGCCAAAGCAGCTCTGGACAAGGCCATCACGGCCCAGGTGGTTCAATTGGCCGATGCCACCATTAAAAAAGTGGACAATTGGATCATCGACCAGCGCTTTGACATGAAAACCTGGAGTAAGCAAAAGGTATTTGCCAGCGCCCTCAAGGATTCCTTCATTGCCAAATCCGCCCGGAAATCCGCCACCAAGGTCTTCAAAAGCTACATGGAAGACTACAAGGACATGAACAATATCTGTCTGGTGGACGGCAAGGGAACCGTGGTGGCCGCCGCCGATGAAAAAATGGTGGGCAGCCAGGACCCGGCCGGCTGGCCGGCGTACAACCAAGCCATGGCCGGGGAACCGGGACGGTCCCGGATATTTAAGGACGCCGACAATAATATCGCCTTTATCATGACCATGCCGGTCATGGTAAAGGACAA
>JAKSBM010001061.1 GCA_022361135.1 Desulfobacterales bacterium
AGAAAATCCGCCAGCAGGACATCCCCACCAAGTTTCGGACCATGCTCACCTCCCTCTATACCAATTTTGCCAAGGTGGTGCCCGTGGCTGAAATCGGGGGGACGGATCTGGAGGCCGCCCTGGGGAAACTGGGGTTTTCCCAGATGTCCGAGCTTTCCACCACCCTGGATGTGATGACCGACGTGAATGGGAAATTGTCCCAGGTCCTCAATGCCATGCTCTCCGATGTAACCCAGGGGCTTGACGGGGTGAAAATTGTGGATGGGGAAGCGTTGAGCGACGGCGCCTTCAGCGCAGAAAAGGAAATGGAATACCTGTCCAAGCGGCGGGCCCAGTGGACCAAGGGGTAGGGAGGTGAATCCATGAGAGTCTTAATGTGTATATTATTGATTGGTGTGGGAACGGCCGGTACAGCCATTGCCCAATCCAGCCAGTTTGAACGCTATTCCACCATGGGGCGGGAAGCCCTTCTGGAGGAAACCCGTGGGGTGACCCGGGAAATCCAGGGTATTTTCAACGAAGGCAAGATGGCTGGGGCCCAGGCCCGCATTGATTTTTCCGATTATTTTTCAAACCTGAAGAAGATTTTCCTCTACGGAGCCCGGCTGGCGGTCTATGCCGATTACGAGGCCGATTTGGAGTTTGCCCGGGAAAATGCCCTTTTCAAGGGACTCCCTGAAGTCCCGGGTCGGGAGAAAAGGAAAAATAAAACCTTTATATCTGAAAAATACGATCAGATGCGGGCCAATGTCCAGGAGGAGATCGCCACCTATGAGGATTTGATCCTCCTGGGGTTGGAAGCCTGTGAAAGCCAGGCCGAGAGTGAGTTGAGTCGGTTCATTCAAGACCAAAACTTCCGGAAACGGGTCCAGCGTTACCTGGCCGGGAGTAAGGATTACCGCAATTATCTGGAAAAGATGGAGGCCTTGTCCCAGGGCTGGCCCGAGCTGGTGGACCGGATCCGGCACCAACTTTCCCTGTGGCAGGAGCGGGGAAATTACCCGGCCGATCCCCTCATCGACCTGGACATTACCGAGGCGGTGACCCAGTCATGATTTCCCCAATTCAAGTCATAAAGAACAGGGCGGGCATGCGGATTACATTGATCTCCCTTCTGGTTTTCGGATTGATCCTCTTTTCCATGGCCCTGATCCATAAAATGGCAAGGAACATGGATCCGGTCCGCATGGTGGTGGAGCATATTTTTGAACCTGCGCCCCCCCATCGCCGGCCCCTGCCCGATACCCCGGAAAAGGACGGGCCTGGGAAGGGGGCCATGGAAGCGGAAGCCCAACCCAGGGCCGTTGGGCCTAAAGAATTGCCCCAAACCCGGGAAGGTCAGGCCGATCAAAACCCAATGCCTTCCCAGGCCTTTTCAGCAACGGAGGAGGTGTCCGGAGCAGAGCCCCAACCCCCTTTGGCGGAAGCGGGGGCTGTTTCCGACGATGGGGCTGAGATCACCGCCTCCGTTGCAGATCTGCCTTCCTCCTCTCCCCCCCGGGTCGCCCTGGAGTCCCTTTCTTCCCAAAAGATTTCCAAAAAAGAGGTCACCCTGGCCTCCAAGCTCTATTTTGATGCATTGGCGGCCTGGCAACAATTGGGGCAGGGGGCAGGGGGAGAAGCCGGGCGGGTGGGGCTGAGTCTCCATAATCTCGAAGACGTCTACGAGCTGTTTCAGATGAAGGTGGTGGCGGTGAAGGACGGGGTGCCCCACACCGACCTGGCCGATGGATCCCGGGTGGCCCTGCCTGCCCTGGAAGAGTTTTCTTCCACCTGCTTTCTGGTCTCTTCCCCCTGGGAAAAATGGGGCCGGGCCTTGGCGCGCTTTGGTTTCAAACGGGGGGAGAATGTCCAGGTTCGCTATTACACCTATGGGATGGTCCGCAATGCCATTTACGCCCGTGCCTTCCAGGCCTTTGAATGGGGGCTGAACCAATTGGGATTGCCCAGGGACACTCCGCCGACGGATGCCCTGGTCACCGGCCGGGTCTGGGCCTTGAACCGGGCAGAAGGGGGGCGGTTCGGGGTTTTCGTTCCCGGACAGGTGGCCTTTTCTTCGGGGCAGACCATTGCCGTGGATCCGGGGCAATGTTTTGCAGATGACCGGGATGTCGGGGCCCTCATGGCCGCCGGCCTTCTTTAAAACTAAAATTGTTGGAGGATGCGCATCCATGGAATTTATTCAATGGTTCCTGGGAAATTTCGGAATCTTTTTCGGCTCTCTTTTTTTGATTTACCTCTATTTGATGATCCGCCGGATTATTTTATTGGTGGATGTCCTCCGCCACGTTCCCCGACAGGTTGAGAATTGTTCCCCGGGAGGATTACCGGATTTTCTCCAGCCCTTGTTGGAGCATCTCCGCACCGTGTCCACATTGAATCCCGAGCGAACCTCCCTGGCCGCCGATGCGGTCTGGGCCGAGTTGGATTGTCGGGTTTCCGTCCATTTCCAGGCCGTGTCGGGGTATGTGTCCACCATTGTCCTGGTGGGATTTGCCGGTACGATTTTCGGTTCAATTGGGGCCTTTAATGAAATGTTCCAGGGGCTGAGCCAGGGAGAGCCCGGCGCCCAGGTCTTTGCGGCGGCCTGGAACAAGGGATTGTCCACGGCCCTCTATACTTCACTGGGGGCGGCTGCCATGGGCAGTGGGATCCTCACCCTCCTGGGCTCTCGGTTCCTTCTGACCCGGGCCAAGCGGCTGGAGGCCATTGTGAGCCTGGAGATCTGCCGGGTCCTGGAGGAGGGATAATGCCGCGGCGGCAGCGCAATGGGATCTCCACCACCCCCCTGGCCGGGGATCCGGGCAAGGATTTGTTTGCCTATTTATTTTTATTGATCATGGTCTTTGCCTTCATGCTCCTCATGTCCGGCCAGGGGGACGGCAATGCCAGGCCGGGGCCGGACCAGGCAAGGGCCGGAACTTCACAGCCATTGCTCGCCCCAATGGAGCAGGTGGCGGAATTGGTGGAGGAACAGGGGCGGATTTCTTTGCGATACGGTGACCAAAGCTATGATCCCAAGGCAGATTTTCAGCGGCTGGTGGATGACCAGCGGATTCAAACCCATTCGGAGGGGAAAAAAATCATCTATGTCCGACATCGAGTCGGTTCGGAAATCCGGCTGTCCCAATATTTAAAAACCTTTGAATTTTTGTCCGCCAACCAGGTGGGGGTGGCCTTTGCCCGGGAGGATCCATGAAACGGGTTATCCTGCTCCTGGGCTTTTTTTTCTGCCTGGGCCGGGAGCCGGTTTGGGCCGGGGGAAATGATGATCCCTGGGCACGGCTGCGGCGCATGTACGTTGCCGTGGATTCCCAATCCCCTTCCGTGGAAATGGTCGCCCAAAGGGATCCCTGGCAGCGGCTCCGGGCCATTTATCTTCCCTTTTCCCAGGCCGAGGAACGCCGGGCTGCGGTGGATTCCGAGGCCCGGAAGGGCTTTGTCCGAAAGTTTCACCAGGGTCTTGCCCCCTACCAGGGGATCATTGACCAGGCGTCGGAGCGTTTTGCCGTCCCCCGGGCCGTGATCATGGCGGTGATCATGGTGGAATCCGGCGGGAATGCCGGGGCACGGACCCATCTGAGTTCCGCCAAGGGGCTGATGCAGACCATCGATGCCACCTTTGCCCTGGCCCGCAGGGAATTGGCCGACATGGGCATCCATATTTCAAATGATCCCTTTGATGCCGAAGCCTCCATCATGGCCGGTACCTGGTACTTGAGCCGCATGTACGACCAATGTTTTTCCGACGGCCGCATGGTCCACCGGGATCCTTCCCGGGTTTCATCCTGGCGCTTGCCCCTGGAATATTATTATGCCGGCCCCCGCCACGGGGTGAAGCCGGCCAACAAGATTCTCGTTTTTTCAAAGGGGAAGAAGCGAATCATTGACAAGGCGGGGTATTCCGCCAAGGTACTGAAGTGGGTGGACCTCATGGGGGAAGGGTGATCCCGTCCGTTGACACCGGGATCCTTGGCCGGGCAGGGGGAATTTTCGTATTTGACGATATTTTTCCTTAAGTGTTGAGATTGTCAGGATTATTTTGTATGTCAATGTCATGGCTTTCTTAACATTTCCTTTCCGGAGGTATGATCCGAGGTGAAAAAATCCCGGACCTGGTTTCCACTCTGGGCATGTGTGGTCTGTATCGTATGGGCGGGGCTGGGCTGCCGTCCGGTTTCCCTTCCCGAGACCCCCACCCAGCGTAACCAAAAAATCCATGGGCTCATTGAAGCCACCCTTTCTTCATTGGGGAGCCGGGGGCTGGCAGCCACCCCCTTTGGCCTGGTTCCGGGATCTGCCCTTCAGAACAATCCCATCCCCCGCCTGGAGGAACAACTTCTCACCCAATTACGGGCCAGACTTTCCCAATCCCACGAATACATTGCACTTTCCCGTGCCCAGTGGAATACCCTGGTCCTGGGCCGCCCCCTTTCGGCCAAGGGCCGGGGAAAAATGCGTGGGGCATTGATTGAAAATATCACCCTCTTTGTGGCCCGTGTCCAATGGGATCCCGTTTCCCATGGGGTTGATCTTCAAATCCAGGCCTTGGATGCCCGGGGACGACACCTTCCCGGGGTCGGCGGTCGATCTTCCGTGGCCCTGGGGCCGAACCATGATTTATTGCGGTCAAATGGGACCAGTGCCTTCATTCCCCGGGGAAGCCGGGGGAATCCCTATGATTCCCTGGCTGAACTGGCCCGGGGGGTGGCCCTGGAGTGGGGGGAACAGACGGTGTCCAAGATCATGGACCGAGATGCCGGGGTGGATCCCCGGGAAATCCAGGCCATGATCTGTCCGGTGGGGCCTGTCTTCCCGGGGCGGGATTTCATGGGGGCCCTCCAGCAGGCATTGGTGGGGATATCGGGGATGGATTTTGTCCTGGGGCCCGGGGACCTGCCCGGGGTGGTTGTGGGACAGGATTTTCAGGCGGGATATTTTGATACCGACTTTGAGCCGTTTGTTTCACCCCCATTGCTCCTTCTGGTTCAACTGAGACAGGCCGACCGGGATATTCACCACCTAACCCTGAGGTCGGTTTGGCAGGAAAGCCCCCTGGTGGATGCCCATGGCGGCCTGATCCCCCATGACCGTGCCGGCCGTTATGTGACCGGGGCCGTGGCCGGGGCATGGTTCAGGGGAAAGCCGGGGGAAGATGGAGCCAAGGGGGACTGGAAGGGATTGCTGGACCGGGGGTTTGACTAAATGGACAGGAGATGGCGGTGGGGCAATGGGAGGATAACCATGGACAGGCTGGGGGAAAACCAATGAGATTCATTACGGTATTATGGTGTCTGGGACTGCTGGTTTGGGCCGATGGGGCCCAGGCGTTGCTACGGCCCAGGGTGGTGATCCTGCCCTTTTATGTGGAGCATGGGGGGGCGGCCCGGGAAGATGTCCGGGCCCGGCAGTACCGGCGCATGGGGGGGCGGATTGAAAACCGGCTGGCCTCCAACGGATTTGAGGTGGTGGATCCCTTTGCCGGTGATGCCCTGGAAATGGAACTGAACCGGATCATGGAGCGGGCAAGGGAGGATTCCATGCTGGCGGCCCGGAACATTTGCAGCCGATATGCCGTGGATGCCGCCTACCTGATTTGGTTGGATGTCCGGACCCGGAAAACCCGGGATGGATATTGGAAGGCCACAGCGGTCCTGGACGGCAAGGGGTATGACAGTGCGGGCCGTTCCCTGGGGGCCCATGTCTTTAAAAGTTTCAAGGTGACCCGGCGGGATCTGGATCTGGCCGTGGCCCTGGCTGAGCAGGAAGTGGGGGATTGGGTGGGGGATGCCTTGATCCGTTGGGCCAGGGGGGATGCCGGTAACGGGAAACGGCCTGCCATTGTGGAACCCTCCCGTTTTTTACGGGTGCGCCTGGACCAGGCCAATGCCTACGAATGGGTGGAGGTTTTTGGCAAGGTGTTGAATACGGTGCGGGGGGTGGTGGATGTGAAGCAATACAGCCAGCGCATTGTCCACGACAATCCCCAGGCCTGTGTCAGTGAATGGACCATTGAGATCGATCCGGCTGAAACCGACCCATTCCGTCTCCAGGCCAATCTCATGAAAATGGTGAAGGATGTACTGGATGCCGGCGGGCAAACCCGGATCAAGGGGGTTGCCCATCGCTATTCATTGGATGAGGTGAAAATGCTGGCCGGATTTGTCCCCCTGGAGGCCACGGCCCATTCCCTCCAATTTGTGGTGGATCGCCAGCGGGCCAGGGATCGCATGGGAGGGGTGAAATAGGTAGAATTTTACGGAAGACGACCCCGGCGATTCGGCAAGTATGTTCCCTGGTTTGCTTGGATTAGGTGGATTCCGGTGCCGGCAGTCGGATCAATTGGACCAGACCCAGTGAAATCAGGCTGAAGACGGCTCCCCCAAGGAAGGGAATCTTATAATCCACCATCCAGGCCAAGCCCCCAAGTACCGGGAGGGCCACGGCGGCGATGTGGTTGATGGTGAACCCCACGGCCGCCGACGGGGCAATGTCGCTGGGTTCTGCAATTTTCTGGAAATAGGTTTTAATGGCCATGGAAAAGTTGAAGAATACATGGTCCAGGATGTAGAGGACTCCGGCCAGGATGGCCGAATCCACAAAGGCGTAGGCCGTGAAAATCAGCGCCAGGCTGATGTATTCCAGGGATAATAATTTCCGTTCCCCGTATTTGATGATGGCCTTTCCAATGCGGGGGGAAATATAAAATTTAACCCCATTGTTGAGGAGGAAAAGCAGGGTGATTTCCTGGACATTGTATTGGAATTTTTTCACCAGGAGGAAAACGGCAAAGGCCACGAATATCTGCCGCCGGGCACCGGCCATGAAGGTGAGAAAATAATAGAGCCAATACTTCTTTTTCAGGATCAGCTTTTTTTCCTGGGGATGGGTGGGCGTGGTGTCGGGCCTCTGGGTAAAGGCCCAGATTCCGGCCAGGCAGATGAGGATGCCGAAGAGGGTGTACATGGAGACAAATCCCATGAAGGGGGCCAGGCAGAAAATAACGCCGCCCACACCGATGTTGGCCACGGCGGAATACCGTTGCTGGGCCCCGAAAACCAGGGGGGATGTCCGGGTGTCAAAATATTGCAGGGTCAGGCTCTGGTTACAGGTTTCATAGTAGTGGAAACCAAAGCTCATGATCAGGGTGGTAAAGACCAGGCCGCCGAAGCTGGGCATGAATCCGGTGAGGAGGATGCCGGCCCCCATGATGAAAATGGACAGGGCTGCCAGTTTATGTTCCCGGATCACCAGGATCACATAGGTGACCAACAGGGCCAGAAATCCTGGAATTTCCCTCACGGAGTGGATGGTTCCCATGTGCTGGCCGTCCAAATTGGCCACGGTCACGGCGAAATTATCAAAAAGGGTGCGCCAGCACTGGAGTCCGCCGATGGAACAGAGGGTCAGAAGGATGAGGTAACGGTACATCCGGTCCGTTTTAAAGTCGGCCATATTTAATTCAATTCTTTAATGATTTTTTCCACAACCGTTTCTGCGGTGTCCCCAAATAGGGATTCCACTTCCACCTTGTTCAGGAAGGTATCGTCCCATTGGATGTTTTTGCTTTCCAGGATCCAGTCCTTGAGGCGGGTGTATTTGCCCCCAAGGGCCTTGATCTTTTTGAGCAGGGAGATTTCCTCCGAGGGCTTGAAGGCCACATTCAGGGAAAGGATGTATTCGATGATATTGGGGGTCTCGGCCGAAGCGGAGAGGATGGGGATCACCAGGATATTCCGTTGGTCCTTGCGTCCCTTACCGATGTAGACATTGCCCTCTCGCACGATGATGTTTTTGGTTCCCTTGAGCCGGGGGTCGGTTTCCACCCGGCTGGATTCCTCTTCCAGGATGCCGCTTTTCCGTTCCACGGTGATGCGGGTGGCATCGGTGACTTCACCCAAAAGGCTGAGGCCCGAAATCTTGTATAAAAGGGCGCCCCGGATGTCGGACAGGATCTCCTGGAGGTTTTTCAATACCAGGACGTTTTTGTGGGTGAGTTGGGAAATTTGGACATCGTGGTTGAAGATGGCATCAAATACCGGTCCTTCAAAACGTTCCTGGATCCGGCTGGTGCCCACGGTGACGGTTTTGGCCTGGTGTTTGATGGCGTCCACGGGGCGGGCCATGGTGTTGACGGCCTGGCCCAGGGTGGAGAAAAAGGTGTCAAACATGTTGGCCGGTGTGCCCTTGACGGCAAAGTCGATTTCAAAGTCGGAAACGGGTAACCGGCCGGACAGGTATTTGAGCAACAGGGTGATGTTGGCGGCATTGTCCAGCCCCATGGCTGCGGGGAATCCACTTTTCCTTCTCTTCTTGGAAAAGCGGTTGTAATAGGCAGCCACCTTTTCCCGGAAGCGTTTTTCCAAAAGGACCTCGTATTCGTCCTGGCCCTGGGCTGCGTATTCGTCCAGCATTTCTTTTATTTCCGTGCGGAATTCAAAGAGGAAGGAAGACCCCTGGTTAATGGCCAGGGCGGCATAATATCCCCAGAG
>JAKSBM010000349.1 GCA_022361135.1 Desulfobacterales bacterium
GAAGATGTGGGTTTGACTTGGAAACAGGAGTCTACAACTGGTTTGGGTAAAAAAAGAAAGAATTTGGAGTCATGGACCCCGGTGAACAACCGGGGTGCTCAATTGGGATGGGATTTCGGCCCGCTTATAGGGAGTGGGTGTCCTCAAAGGCCAGTTCGCCCCGGATGAAATATTCAACAAAGGTCACTGGGTTGTCCAGGGTATACGTGGTTCTTTTGATGTGGAAGGCCGGGTATCCTTCGGATTCCCCGAAGATTTTCGCCACCTCCCCAGGCATGAGTTCGGCGGTGAGGCGTTGCTTCACGCTGGTCAGGGGAAGATCGTATTTGGAGACCAGCAATTCATGGATGGATTGTTGCTTGAGATCTTCCCAGAAGATCCCCCCGCACATGTCCCCCCGCAGGTACCGGGATTCATACCGGACCGGTCTTCCGTCAAAGAAATGGAGGCGGCGGACAAAGACGGTCTGCTGGTGGTAGTTCAGGATGTGGGCGATTTCCGGGGGCGGTGTGTGGAGCATGGTGACTTCCATGACCTCGCAGGAATACTGAGCATTGAGCTGCTTGGCGTGGAGTTTGGACGGCTGGATTTTAAAATACCCCGATGAAAGATCCCGTTTTTTCACAAAGGTGCCCTTGCCCTGGATCCGTTCAATCAACCCCTCGGCTTCCAATTGGCTGAGCACCTTCCGCGCCGTGGTCCGGCTGACATTGAACCGGTCGGACAATTGGTTCTCCGAGGGCAGTTTGTCTTTGAAGTGGCGGTGTTTGATGCTGTGGATCAGGTGCTGTTTGATCTCTGCCGATTTGGATTCCGTTCGTTTCACTATGTCCTATCCAAGACTAAAGGGTTTGTTACTCCGGGCAAATTTCATGCGAAATTCCTGTTTTCAAGGTCGCCCGTTGAATTTTTAACGGTTTTTCGAAGAGCATCCTAACGATTCTACGTGGATCTGTCCATATTAAATGTATACCCCTGTTCCAGCCCACCATTCCTTTGAGCCTTCTGGAGTGAAAAATCATGGAAATTCCAGGTTAAGGTTTTTCCAAATGCATATTCCCCTGGTCATCTATTGTCCAGAATGGATTATGGGCCACTTCCCAGAGGTGGCCGTCCGGATCGGCAAAGTAACCGGAATAGCCTCCCCAAAAGACGTCCTGGGCCGGTTTGGGGATCCGTGCTCCGGCGGCTTTGGCCCGGTCGAGGATGGCATCCACTTCCTGCTTGGAATGGGCACAATGGGCCAAAGTGACACCGGAAAATCCATTGCCGTCACTGGGCACCTGGGCGTCTTCGGCCAACGCTTCCCGGGGATAAAGGGCCAATATTATTCCATTGAGTTGGAAAAATACGATTTGTTCCTCCTCCGAAGCCACGGTCCAGCCCAGCCCCTGTTCGTAGAACTTTTGTGAGGTTTTTAGATCAGCAACACCGAGGGTGACAACGCTTAATCTTGGTTCCATGGTTGGAACTTTTCCTTAAAGTCAAAGAATCTTGATTGGGTTTGGAAGTACTGTTGAACTTGAATGACAGGTCATTTCCATATCTACAATTAATACTTTGTTCTCCTTTCGATTTCTTCTTGCTATTTTTTTATCACCATCACCCAACAGCAGTACATAATTTTGATGTTTACCAGCCCTGTAATCCCAATGCA
>JAKSBM010000166.1 GCA_022361135.1 Desulfobacterales bacterium
AGAGATCCTGAAAAGCGATTGGAAATGGGTTTGTTCCATGTGCGGTCGGTGCAAGCTGGCCTGCCCCATGGATGTGGACATCCCCAAATTGATCTACCACCTTCGTGCCCGGGTTCCCCGGGACAAAAGACCCCGGGGGATCCTGGGGTCCTGCGATCAGCACATCCGCACGGGAAGCGCCATGGGGGCCCGGAAGGAGGATTTTGAATTCACCGTTCTGGATGTGGCCGAGGAGATCCGGGAGGACCATCCCGGTTTTGAAAATCTGGAGGTGAGTGTGGACCGGGCGGGGGCCACCATGGTCCTGAACCAGAATTCCCGGGAACCGGTGACCGAACCCGAAGAAATGGGTCCCCTGTGGAAAATCCTCCACCATGTGGGCGCCGATTGGACCTATCCCTCGGTCATGTGGGCCGGGGAAAATTATTGCATGTTCATGGCCGACGACGAAGGGTGGAAATACATCATCGAAGAGTTTGCCATCCATGTGGACCAGAACCTGAAAAGTCCGGTGGTGGTAAACACCGAGTGAGGCCATTCCTATTTTGCAATCCTGAAGGATTGCGCAAATTCAAGATTCCCCATCAATTTCAACTCATCACCATCATCGAACTCTATGCCCGGTGGATCCGGGAGGGGAAGCTCCAGGTCAATTCCCAATGGAACAGGGAAATCCAGGCCAAATTTACGGTACAGGATCCCTGCAACATCGGCCGGAAAACCGGATCCAACCGCATCGTCGATGACCTGCGCTTTGTGGTTAAAACCGTGGTGGGGGAAGAGAATTTCATCGATACCATCCCCAACCGCATGAATAATTTCTGCTGCGGTGGCGGGGGCGGTGCCCTCCAGGCCGGACTCCCCGACCAACGTCGGGCCTACGGCAAAATTAAATTCAATCAGATCATGGACACCGGGGCCGATTACGTCATCGCCCCCTGCCACAATTGCCATGGTCAGATTGAGGACATGGCCCACCACCACGGCGGAAATTACAGGGTGGTGCATCTGTGGACCATCATCTGCCTGGCCATGGGCATATTGGCGGAAACGGAACGGACCTACCTGGGGCCGGACCTGGCTGAAGTAAACCTGAATTTTTAAGGAGGGATGCAATGACCCAGATCGAACAAGGCTCTGTCATGGTGGTGGGCGCCGGAATCGCAGGGATCCAGGCATCCCTGGATCTGGCCGAATCCGGCCACCGGGTTTTTTTGGTGGATAAGAATAATGCCATTGGCGGAACCATGGCCCAATTGGACAAAACCTTCCCCACCAATGACTGCTCCATGTGCATCATTTCCCCCAAGCTGGTGGAAGCGGGGCGTCATTTGAACATTGAACTCATCACCCAGGCCGAAGTCCTCTCCCTGGAGGGGGAGGCCGGGGATTTCACCGTGGCCGTCCAGGAGGAGGCCCGGTTCATTGACCTGGAAAAATGCACCGCCTGCGGCGAGTGCGCCAAGGTCTGCCCCGTGGATCTTCCCAATGGATTTGACGAAAATCTGGGGGAGCGCAAGGCCGCCTATAAACTCTATCCCCAGGCCATGCCCTCGGCCTATGCCATTGAAAAGACCGATCCCGCCCCCTGCCGGGGCACCTGTCCGGCCGGGCTCAACGTCCAGGGATATGTCCAGATGGTGAAGCAGGGCAAGTATGAGCAGGCATTGGAAATCATCATGGACCAGCTTCCCCTGCCCGCTGTCCTGGGCCGGGTTTGCCCCCATGAATGCGAGGATGTCTGCCGCCGTTGCCAATTGGACGGCCCCGTGGCCATCCGGGATCTCAAACGGCTGGCCGCAGACCAGTTTGATCCCCGGCAGGTGAAGATCCACTCTGCCCCGGATACGGGAAAACGGGTGGCGGTGGTGGGCTCGGGGCCCGCCGGTCTGTCCGCGGCCTATCACCTGGCCCGAATGGGGGTACAGGTGCAGATTTTTGAAGCCCTGTCCCAACCCGGGGGCATGCTCCGGGTGGGCATCCCCGACCATCGGCTCCCCCCCCATATCCTGGACCGGGACATTGAGGTGATCACCCAATTGGGGGTGGAAATCCATTGTAACCGGGCCCTGGGCAGGGATTTTTCCCTGGATGATCTTTTTGCCAAGGGATTTGATGCCGTCTTCCTGGGGCTGGGTGCCCACAAGGGACTGACCCTTGGCATCCCCGGAGAAACTCTCCACGGGGTCTGCCAGGGGGTGGATTTCCTCCGGGAATATAATCTGGACCAGACCACCCCCCTGGGGGACATCCGTGAAAAGAACATGGCCATCATCGGCGGGGGCAATGTGGCCATTGACGTGGCCCGCACCGCCGTGCGCCTGGGGGCGGCCCGGGTGACCCTCCTCTATCGCCGGACCCGGGAGGAGATGCCGGCCTGGGAGGAGGAAATCCAGGCCGCCGAAGATGAAGGCGTGGAA
>JAKSBM010001046.1 GCA_022361135.1 Desulfobacterales bacterium
CTCATCTGTTCAACTCCTTGGATGTGCTTTGTCGTAAACCTGCATCAGGTGGTCCATGCTCACATGGGTGTACACCTGGGTTGTGGAAAGGCTGGCATGGCCTAAAATTTCCTGGATACCCCGGAGATCGGCTCCGGAATCCAGCATGTGGGTGGCAAAGGAATGGCGCAGGGTATGGGGGGATATGGTGGTGTTCAACCCACACTGGGTCACCACCTTGTCCAGAATCCGCCGGATGGACCGGGCGGAGATCCGTTCATAATCCTTATTCACAAATACGGCGGACGGGGCTTCTTGTAAAACGGCCCGATAATTGTCAATGGCCTCCAATGCCCTTTTGCCCGCCGGAACAATGCGCTCTTTTCCACCTTTGCCGAAGACTCTAATCACCTGGCTTGCAAAGTCAATGTCTTCCATGTCCAGGCCGTGGATTTCGGAAACCCGCATGCCCGTGGAATAGAAGGTTTCAAACATGGCCAGGTTCCTGCGTTCCATCCAGGTCTGTGCCTCCATGGAATCCAGCAGGCGAAAGACCTCGTCCACGGATAAAAATTTGGGGATTTTTTTCTCCTGCCTGGGAAAGGGAATGGGATCGGCAGGATTGGCTTTTATTTTTTTGGACCGGACCAGGAAATCGAAAAATCCCTTCAGGGAAGAGAGGTTTCTGGCCTGGGTTTTTTTGGTTTTGCCGATCCGAACACGGTGGGCCAGGTAACGGCGGATGTGTTCCTTGGTAATGGAACTCAGCTGCTCCTCAAACCAGAGTTCCATGTCCAGGGGGGATGGGGATTCGATTTCTTCAGGAAAAGGCTTTCCCACCTTTTGGGCAAGGGCTTTTTCCTCTTCATACCGGTGGCGGATGAAGTGGCGCAAATCGGTTTCATAGGCCCGGCAGGTGTGGATGGAATATCCCTTTTCCGCCACCAGGACATCGATGAAATCCTTAACCACCATGGTCCCCTCCCTCCATGGCGGCCATGACGATTTTCATATTTTCCCATACCTGGCGCTTCAATCCCGGATTTTGGAGCAATTCCCGGGGATGCCGGGTGGGCATGATCCGGGCATTGGCCAGGAAGGTAAACCGTCCTTGGTATTTGGAAATATCTCCCCGGGTCTGGAGGAGGAAGCGGGTGGCATCTTCCCCCAGGCTGATGATAAACCGAGGGGAATTGGCCTTGATTTTGGCCATGAGTCCGGGACGGTTGGCGGTGTTGCAAAGGAAAACCGATTGGGGATCCAATCCCATGGCAGTAATAATTTTACCCAGAAGTACACCGGCCTGGCCCGAGAGGAAATCATTTTCCCCATCCACAAAATAAACAGAGGCCGTTTCAGGCCCCTGTGTTTTAAGCGGTGTTTCCGGACGACCTTGGGGGGGTCCGGTTCTGGGGCGGGATTGGGGCTCTGGGGCTCTGGATCGGAATCGGTCCTGGCTGGTCTGCCTGGTCCGGGGCGCTTCCCCGGAAAGGCGGCTCAAGATGGCACGGGATTCATCACTGATTTTGACCTGGGTATTGCCCATTTTTTTCTGCCGCTCCAGAAACTGGGAAATCCCCTGGAGGGTATCTTCCACCTCAAGGAGATATTGTGCCGGATCCATGGGTGTTTCTTCAGCCATGGTTCACACTCCCGAGGATGGTATCCAGCAATTTATCCGCCACCTGGGATTTGTCCATCAATGGAATATCCTGAACACGGCCGTCCCTGTGGAAGAGCTTGACCTTATTGGTGTCCACACCAAAGCCGGAATCGCTTCCCCCCACCAGATTGGCGGCAATCATGTCGAGGTTCTTCTTTTCCATTTTCTTCAGGGCATGGGCGGTGAGATCATTGGTCTCGGCGGCAAAGCCCACCAGAAACTGATCCTTGGTCTTCAGCTGCCCGATGCGCTTGAGGATATCCATGTTCTCCGTCATGGAGAGGGAAAGGTCGGCATTGTCACCGGTCTTTTTTATTTTTTTATCCTTGGGATCCACGGGCCGGTAATCGGCCACGGCCGCAACCTTGATTATAATGTCGGCCTCTTCCAATTGTTCCAACATGGCCTGGCCCATCTGGGCACAGCTTTCAACGGGGATGCAATTGACCCCCACGGGAACATCAATGTTCACCGGGCCGGATACCAGTGTTACTTCCGCCCCTCTGTTTTCCGCGGCCCGGGCCACGGCATAGCCCATTTTCCCAGAGGAATGGTTGCTGACATGGCGAACCGGATCGATGGATTCACGGGTGGGGCCTGCGGAAATCAATATTTTTTTACCCTTGAAATCCTTTGGGGTTAACAGGGCTTGAATGCGGTCAAAGATAAACCAGGGTTCGGGCAACCGCCCTGCTCCAACGGTTTTACACGCCAGGGCACCTGAATCCGGATCCAGGA
>JAKSBM010000235.1 GCA_022361135.1 Desulfobacterales bacterium
ACCCGTGGTTGAAGAACCCGTGGTTGAAGAACCCGTGGTTGAAGAACCCGTGGTTGAAGAACCCGTGGTTGAAGAACCCGTGGTTGAAGAACCTGTGGTTGAAGAACCTGTGGTTGAAGAACCTGTGGTTGAAGAACCTGTGGTCGAAGAACCTGTGGTCGAAGAACCTGTGGTTGAAGAACCCGTGGTCGAAGAACCCGTGGTTGAAGAACCCGTGGTTGAAGAAGCTGTGGTTGAAGAAGCTGTGGTTGAAGAACCCAAGGCCAAGGGCGGTTTTTTCAGCCGGTTGAAACAGGGACTGACCCGAACCCGCCAAGCCTTCGGCTCCAACATGGATGGGGTATTAAAAACCGGAGGCCCGATCACGGAAGATCTCTTTGAGGAACTGGAAGAAATTCTGGTGACCTCGGACATGGGGATGACCACGGCCATGGATATGATGGAGCGAATCCGGAAAAAAGCCAAAAAACTTTCCTACGCCGATGAACTCAAGGCCGTTCTCAAGGAAGAAATCCTCAACCTTTTCCCGCCCCGGACCGAGCAGGATGAAACCCAGGCCCACACTCCCCAGGTCATCATGGTTGTGGGGGTCAATGGTGCAGGCAAAACCACCACCCTGGGCAAACTGGCCACCCGGTTCACCCGGGAAGGGAAAAAGGTCCTGCTGGTGGCGGCAGACACCTTCCGGGCGGCAGCCATTGAGCAATTGGAAATCTGGGCGGAACGGTCGGAATCCGGCATTGTAAAACACCGGGAAGGCTCCGACCCGGCCGCCGTGGCCTACGACGGCATTGCCGCGGCTGTGGCCCGGAAGGTGGACGTGGTCCTGGTGGACACGGCCGGCCGCCTCCACACCCAGAAAAACCTCATGGAAGAGCTGAAAAAAATCAAACGGACCATCGATAAAAAATTCAAGGGAGCCCCCCATGAAGTCCTCATGGTCCTGGATGCCACCACCGGACAGAATGCCATCTCCCAGGCCAAAATATTCCACGGGGCCGTTGACGTGACCCAATTTGCCCTGACCAAACTGGACGGTACGGCCAAGGGGGGGATTGCAGCGGCTGTGGCCGGTTCCATGGGCATTCCCATCCAGTATATCGGTGTGGGAGAAGGTATTGAAGATCTCCAGGATTTTGATGCCGAAGAATTTGTCGATGCCATCTTTGAGGAATAGGTAACCCAACCCATGATCCAGTTTGGAATTGACAATTACACCGGATTTATCCTGGCCTGTATTATTCTGAATATGACCCCGGGTGTGGATACCTTTTACATCCTCACCCGGAGCATTTCCCAGGGGAAACGGGCCGGGCTGGTTTCCGTGGCCGGCATCATGTCCGGCTGCGTGGTCCATGTCCTATGCGCCGCCTTTGGTCTTTCCATCATTCTTACCACCTCGGCCCTGGTCTTCAACTTGGTAAAATGGGGGGGCGCCCTCTACCTCATGTACATGGGAATCAAAGCCCTCATGGACAAGGAGCCGGTATTTGACAATGAAAACCAGTCCATGTCCGGACGGAGCCTGGCCAAGATCTACAAGCAAGGGGTGATCACCAATGTGCTCAACCCCAAGGTGGCCCTGTTCTTCCTCTCCTTTCTCCCCCAATTTGTCCATGCAGGTGCAGCAGCCCGATACGGCGCCCTGCCCTTCCTCCTTTTGGGCGGTACCTTCCTGGTCACCGGCACCCTATGGTGCCTGGTTCTCACCTGGGGGGCGGCACGGATGACCACCACCCTTAGGGAAAACCACCAGGTGGGCAAATGGATGCAAAAGGCCTCCGGCCTGATATTCATTGCCTTTGGACTGAAGCTTGCCCTGGATTCACGGTAGAATCCCAGCCCACAATCATTTGAAAATCCAATAAATCCTTCCCCTGCCGATGGACGGCGGCGGAAGGATTTGTGTATAATGGAACCCGTATCCATATTCCACCAATCGTTCCGGGATCCATGGCCCTGTCCAGCCTCCGTATCATGAAGCCAATCCCGGACCCAGAGAGGAGAAAATTCCATGGAAATCAAAAAACTGGTTCCCGAAAAACCACATGGACTGACCCTGGTCATCACCGGCAATGGAAAGGGAAAAACCACCTCGGCCATGGGCATGGCCCTGCGGGCCGCCGGCCATAAAATGAAGGTCTGCATCATCCAATTCATGAAGGGGGATATTTACACGGGTGAATGGGATGCCGTCCCCGACCATCTAAGTAAATTTGTGGAAATCATCCCCACGGGAAAGGGATTCTGCGGCATTGAAGGCAATCCATACCCCTATAAGGAACACCGGCAGAATGCCCAGGATGCCATCCAGTTGGTGAAAAAAAAAATGGAGTCGGGCATCTTCCAGGTCATGATCCTGGACGAACTCAACAATGCCCTTTCCCTGAAGTTGGTGGACCATGACCAGGTCATGGAAATCATGGATCTCAAACCCCAAAACATCCACATGATTATCACGGGCCGGGATGCCCACCCCGATGTGGTTGAACGGGCCGATACGGTCTCCGAGGTCCGGGAAATCAAACATGCCTACCAGAAAAAGATTGAACCCCAGCCCGGAATCGATTATTGATCCCTTGGGCAGGAATCCATTGGAAAAACCCCATGCCCTGCTGTTGTTTTGAATTCAGAGTACAAAGGAGTTCCCATGCTGATCCAGGATGTTTCCCCCCATCACCCCCAGGTTGTAAAATATATCCAGGCCCTGGATGATTACCAATCCTCACTCTATCCGGCCGAAAGCAACCATTTTGACTCCCTGGACACCCTGGCCCAGCCCCATGTGAAATTCCTGGGGGCATGGGAAGGGGAGGATCTCCTGGGAATCGGCGGGGTCAAGTCCATGGGCGATTACGGTGAAATCAAACGCATGTATGTTCCCGAAGTCCACCGGGGAAAGGGGGTGGCCAAGCAACTTTTCAGGGCCCTGGAAACCCATTTGGCTGCCCACGAAATTTTCACCATCCGCCTGGAAACCGGTATCCACCAGGACGAAGCCATTGGGCTTTACAATGCCCTGGGCTTCCACACCTGCCCACCCTTTGGCGATTATCAAATCGACCCCTTGAGTATTTTCATGGAAAAAAGACTGGCTCCGAAACTGGCTGCCCTTATGGTTGTAAACGGGTACGACCCCAGCCAGGAAGACCAGGTAAAAGCCCTTTGGGAGACCTGCGGCCTGACGGTTTCCTGGAATGACCCCACAGGGGATATCCAGGCAAAATGCCAGGAAAACCAGGAACAATTCCTGGTGGGATGTTTCGGGGATCGGCTGGTGGCCACCTGCATGGCCGGGTACGACGGCCACCGGGGCTGGATCTATTACCTTGGCGTTGACCCGGCCTATCAAAAAAAGGGCCTGGCCGCCCGCATGGTTGGGGAGGCCGAAGCCCTTCTCAAATCCCTGGGCTGCCCCAAGGTGAATCTCATGGTCCGGGAGACCAATTCATCGGTCATGGAATTTTACCAACACCAGGGCTATGCCCCGGATGGGGTAAAGGTCATGGGAAAAAGGCTGGACACCGACCCGGAGTAAAGCCCGTTTCCCCTCTCTTTTACGGGGAATCTGAACCAGATTCCTCTATGCTCCCCCCTCATGTAAATCCGGCCCCGGCCGTGCAGGCGTAACAATGGTTGCCCACGGCCACCTGGGCTGGAATTCTCTCTTCCATGAAGGTTTCAAATTCATCAATCTCGGAAATATGAAATTTCTGGTTTCCCATGCCAATGCCTGCGGCCTGGTTAAAATCGCAATCATGGAGAAAGCCGTCCCAGGAGACGGAAATCATGGAGCGACACATGAGGCCGTCCACGGTGCAGGGGTTAAAGGCATTGGCCAAGGTGGTGAGATATTTTTCATGGTTTCCACTGCGTTCCAACCAGGATTTAAACCGGCCCAGGGGTACATTGGCAAAGGTGAAAAGCTGGTTAAATTCAATGCCCCACTTCCGGGCCATCTCCCGATGGAACCGCTTTTGGGCCGCCTCCTGGCCCGGGGGCATGAAGGCACCGCTGGGGTTTGAAACCAGATCCAGGGCCAATCCGGTATCGGGTCGACCATAGCCAATGGCATTGAGTTCCTTTAAAACGGCCAGGGAAATATCAAAAATCCCCTTTCCCCGCTGGGCATCGGTCTGGGATGGATTCAATGCGGGAAAGGAAGCCACGATCCCCACCTTGTGGCGGGCCAACAAGGCCATTAAATCTTCTTTGCCATTGTGGGCATCCAAGGCGGAAAGGTTGGAACGGATCATCATGGATGGGCTCACGGGGGCCAAGTCATCGATGAATTCCATGAGGTGGGGATTCATCTCCGGTGCGCCGCCGGTGATATCCACCACCGGCAATTGATTCTTTTTCTGGAAATCCAAGATCTGGCCCATGGTTTCCCGGGACATGATTTCGGTTTTGGAAGGTCCTGCGGAAAGGTGGCAATGTTTGCAGACCTGGTTGCAGATCAGGCCGACATTAAGTTGGAGCACCGTGGGAGGAATTCGGGTCAGGGTGAGATTGTGATCCTTAAGGGTTTGGGAAAATTCCTTCACCGACGGCCCCACGTCCCCATTCTTCTCAGTCATACTCCCTCCTACATGGACATGTTTTCTGCCAGGTTCCGCATCTGAACCCCGTGGACCAGGGATGCCCCGCCCCGGATGGCACAGGCCACATGGACGGCCTCGGTCATCTCACCGGGATTGGATCCCTTTTCCAGACAATTTTTAGTATAGGCATCAATGCAATAGGGGCATTGAACCGCGTGGGCCACGGCCAGGGCAATGAGGGATTTTTCCCGCTCGGTGAGTTCGCCTTCGGCAAAAACCTCCCCGTAGTAATCAAAAAATTTCTTGGCCATCTCCGGTGCTTCTTCACCGATCTGGTCAAACTTGAGTAAATCTTCAGGTTTATAATAGGTATCCATAGGGGGCTCTCCTTTTACAAAAGCTGGGTTATCATTTCGTAAACGATGGGCGATGTTGAAGAAAACTTCACTTCACCCTAATAAAAGAACCCCTTGAATTCAAGGAATTTATTCCAGACGATTCCGGAAATCATCCAGCCATGGATACCCTTATTTTTCTCCTATAGACGGTCCATGAATTCGTCTTCGGTGAGGACGTCCACCCCCAAGTCCTGGGCCTTGGTCAGCTTGGATCCGGCCTTTTCCCCGGCCACGAGGAAATCGGTTTTGGCGGAAACCGATCCCGTCACCTTGGCCCCCAGTTCCAACAGGGCGTTCTTGGCTTCCGCTCTTTTCATCCGGGTCAGGGTTCCGGTGAGGACCACGGTTTTCCCACTGAAGACATGGTCGGAGTCCACATCGGCGCTGGCGAAAAGGGCATTGGAAACCACAACTCCGGCTTCCAGCATGGCATGGATCACCTCCCGGTTGGTATCATTGCCAAAAAAATCAAAGAGGCTGCGGGCTGATTTTTCCCCCATGCCGTGGATTTCGGACATCAATTCCACGGATGCCTTCATGACCCCGTTGAGATCCTCGAAATTCTGGGATAAAAGGCGGGCTGCATTTTCTCCGGCGTGATCTATCCCCAGGGCAAAAAGAAGTCTGGGCAGGGTTACCTGCTTGGCAGATTCAATGGCACTCACCAGATTGGCTGCGGATTTTTCCCCCATGCGCTCCAGACCGGCCAGGGTCTGTCGATCCAACGTGAAAAGGTCGGCCGGACTTTTCACCAATTCCTCATCCACCAATTGCTCCACGATTTTTTTGCCCAATCCATCCACATCAAAACCCTTTTTGGAAACAAAATGGCGGATGCGCTCCTTGAGCTGGGCCTGGCAGGTGGTGTTGACGCATTTGATTGCGGTCTCCCCTTCCAATTGGCGAACCGGGCTCTGGCAGACGGGACAATGGTCGGGCATTTTAAATTTTTCCAATTCTTCCCTGCGCTCGGACTTGATGGACTTAACCACCTTGGGAATCACATCCCCGGCCCTTACCACCATGACCCTGTCCCCCACACGGATATCCTTTTTACGCACCTCGTCGGCGTTGTGCAGGGTGGCCCGGGATACGGTGACCCCGCCGATGCCCACGGGTTCCAATTCGGCCACAGGTGTCAGGGTGCCGGTGCGGCCCACCTGGACCACGATGTCCCGGACAATGGTACTTTCCTGGGTGGCGGGGAATTTATAGGCAATGGCCCAGCGGGGGCTTTTAATCTTCTCTCCCAGGGCATTTTGGAGATCAAGGCGATTCACCTTGATGACCATGCCGTCGATCTCATAGGGAAGGTCTTCCCGTTTTTCCATGAGATTCGTATAGGCATCCAGCACCCCGGCCACATCCACATCACAGCGAATCTCCGGATTCACGGGAAAACCAAATGTCTTAAGGGTTTCCAGAATTTCGGCCTGGGTTTTAAATTCCATCCCCTCCACAGCCCCCAACCCATAGACAAAGATATCCAGGGGACGCTGGGCCGTAATCCTTGAATCCAGCTGCCGCAGGGAACCCGCAGCGGCATTTCTGGGATTGGCAAAGGCTTCCTCCCCCTTGGCCAGGCGCCTTTCATTGAGGGACTTAAAATCCTCCTCATAGATAATCACCTCTCCCCGGACCTCCAGCAACCTGGGCGCCTTTTGGCTCTCCTGCCTCAGGGCCAGGGGAATGGAACCAATGGTACGGATATTTTCGGTGATCACCTCACCCACCCGTCCGTCCCCCCGTGTGAGGGCCTGGACCAAAATCCCGTCCTCATAACGCAATTCCACGGCCACCCCATCCAGCTTGGGTTCCACCGTATAATTCATTTTGGGGAATTCCAGATTTTTCAAATTCCGATTGTGGAAATCATGGATGTCCTGGTCTTCAAAGGCATTGTCCAGACTGAGCATGGGCAGGGTATGGGGAGCGGATTCAAACTTATCCAGGGGCGGCGCACCCACTCGGCGGGTGGGGGAATCGGGCCTGGAAAGCTCCGGGTATTGGGTCTCAAGGTCTGTCAGCCGTTTTAACAGGCGGTCATATTCACCATCGGAAATAATGGGATCATCCAGCACATGGTAACGATGGCTGTGTTCGGTGAGCTCCTCCTGGAGCTTGCGGACTTCCTGCTTGATTTGATCATCCATGGGTATACTGCTTCAATTATTAAAATGTTATTGGCGGGGACTATGCCTGCAGGGCTGCTGCCCGTTGTTTGGCCAGGGTCAGCAAGGCATTGCAGGCCTCAATTCGTGCGGTTTTAAATGCCTTTTTTCGAAAGGCCGGCGCCCATTTATCCCGGGCCAGGGAATCGGAGACCACCAAAAGGGCGGTGGCGGGGACATTCCGATGTTGTGCTGCGGCAAAGAGGGCAGAACATTCCATCTCAACGGCCTGGGCCCCCCGATCCTGGAAATAATCCACCTTATCCCGGGTTTCCCGGTAAATGGCATCGGTGGTCCAGATGGGATGGCGGTGGACGTGTTGTCCCCGGCCCTTCAAATGGTCGCCCAGGACATGGGAAAGCCCAGGGTCGGGCCGGGTGACGGGTAAATTTTCGTCCAGTCTTTGGTAGCTGGCCGAGGTTCCCTCTTCCACCAATGCCCGATCCGGCACCAACAGATCACCGGGAGCCAATTCTTCGGAGAGGCCGCCGCACCAGCCCAGGATAAAAATCTCCCGTGCCCCCCGGGCAATGAGGGATTCCAGGAGCATCACCCCCAAGGGGGCCCCGATGTATGGGCCGGCCACGGAAATCCCGGGGTAATGATTGGCCTCGGTCATGAGGCTGCCCAGGAAAAAACCGTGGTCTTTGGGACGGATATTCTCCGCCTTACACGTCAAACCGGACCTGAATAGCTTCAGGTCCGGTTCCGTGGAAACCAGTACCCCCACCGGGCCCAGGTCGGGTGCCCGGCGATCGCCCAGCGGGGGAACAATGGGAGGATTATTCGGGTCCGACCATGTCGGAGAGATCATCCTTTACCTCGTCGATAATGTCGTAAATCCACATGATATCTTCTACGGAAAGACGTCCAGCCTTTGAGGGGGCGCGGTCGCTCCCATCTTTTTTCTTCAGAATACGGGGGCCGATCTGAACCTTGGGTTCGCCTTCACCGTACTGCTGAATTGAAATCAAAAGACCGGTTTCTTCATTTCGCCATTCCCGAATTTTCTTATCCTTTTCCGGATCGTATCCAGCCATGTTAACTCCTTATATATGGGTTCGTCGTTGTTATAATAACCTGCCGATTATCCTAGAGTTTGGAAAAGTCGGCAATATTTTTAAACAACCGGGATACAGAGGCCAGCAGGCCAATCCGGTTATTTTTAATTTTTTCATCCTCCGCAAAAACCATGACGTCTTCAAAGAACTGATCCACCGCAGGTCTGAGGGTGGCAATTTCCTTGAGGGCCCCATCGTAATCCTTGGCCTGGATCTTTTCCCGACTCAGGGCAGAAACTCCGTCCACGGCATCGGCCAGGGCACCTTCGCAGGCATTTTCAAACAGGGCGGCATCCACGGCAAGACCGGCGGGATTTTCTGCTTTTTTAAGGATATTTTCCACCCGCTTAAAGGTCACGCTCAGGGGTTCGAAATCCGGTTCCTTACGCAGGGTATCCAAGGCCTTCACCCGGGCGGTGAGGTCGGGTACATTGTCAAAGGATGCACCCAGGGCGGAATTCACCGCTTCCTTGGAAGCGCCCTGGTCCGTGAGGATATTGAGCATTCTATTTTTCAAGAAATTCAACACCTGGACAGCCACTTCCTTAATCTTGGCGTCATCGTCCAAGAAGCCGGCCAGCCCCTTTTCAATGAGACCGGAAAGGGAAAGGGTGAGGTTCTGTTCCACCATGATCTGGAGGATACCAATACCCTGGCGTCTGAGGGCGTAGGGGTCGGTACCGCCCGTGGGAATCAGACCCACGGAGAAGCAACCGCAAATGGTGTCCAGCTTGTCGGAGATGGCCAGGAGAGCGGCCACGGGATTTTCCGGCAACCGTCCACCGGACTGAACCGGGCGGTAATGCTGCTCAATGGCAGCGGCCACTTGGGCATCTTCACCCGCCTTGGTGGCATAGGCACGGCCAATGACACCCTGGAGTTTGGTGAATTCAATGACCACACCGGAAACCAGGTCGGCCTTGCAGATTTTGGCGGCCCGCAGCAATTTGGTTTCCAAATCCGCGGCATTGTCGTATCCGGAAAGCGGAGCCAGGTATTTCACCAGCTGGGAAATTCGCTGAACCTTGTCATGGACAGAGCCCAGTTTTTCATGGAAGGTAACTTTTTTCAGCTTTTCAGCAAAGTCGTCCAGGCTGGATTCCAAATCGGTTTCATAGAAGAATTTGGCATCGGAAAGACGGGCACGGAGTACCTTTTCATGTCCCCGTTTTACCACGTCCATGTCCCGGGCCTGGGTATTGTTCACGGCCACGAACAGGGGCTTGAGATTCTGGTTTTCGTCCACCAGGGCAAAGTATTTCTGGTGTTCCCGCATGGCGGTGATCAATACCTCATCGGGTACTTCCAGGAATTCTTCATCAAAGGAACCCACCACGGGATAGG
>JAKSBM010000880.1 GCA_022361135.1 Desulfobacterales bacterium
ATGTCGTGGGAGATGAAGATCATGGAAGCGCCCTCCTTTGCAACAGCCCGGGTCATCAGGGGGATGATCCGGGACCGGGTCAGGGGATCCAGGCCGGTGACGGCTTCGTCGGCCACAATGAGGCGGGGATTCAGGGCCAGGATCCGACCGATAACCACCCGCTGGCGCTCCCCGCCCGAGAGCTGGGCCGGTCGGCGGTCCAGATATTCGGGGCCCAAGCCGACCCCGGCCAGGATCCCTTGAATTCTACCGTCGGTGACCCGGGCATGGGCCCGGCGTCCCTCCACCCGGAAAATCTCTTTCACCGCGTCCCGGACCCGGCCGTAGGGGTTCAGGGCGGTGTCGCTGTGCTGGCCCACCATCTGAACCCGGCAATGGAAGTCCTTCCGTTCCCCTTTCCCCAATGAAAAAATATCCCGTCCGTCCAGGGCAATGGTGCCGCTATGGGGCCGAGCCCGCCCCATGATCAACCGGGCCAGGGTGGATTTTCCCACCCCGCTGGGGCCGACGATGCCCAGGATTTCCCCGGGATAAAGATCAAACCGGAGGTCCTTGAGGATCGGTTTTCGCCGTCGTTTCAGCCAGCCCGATCCCAGGCTGAAGTTCAAGCCCTTAACCGCCAAACGGGGGGCCCCCGATGCCGTTGCCTCAAAACGGGGCACCGGAGATGCCATGCCCCGCCCCGGCAGTGAGCGCACCAGAGCCCGGGTATAGGAACGTCCCGGGGCGTTGAAAAGCCGATGTCCCGGAAGAACTTCCTGGAGTTTTCCACGCCGGAGCACCCCCACCCGGTCGCAGACGGAGTGGGCCGCCACCAGGTCGTGGGTAACCAGGAGGACAGCGGTGTTCTCTTCCTTAACCATCCGTTTTAAAAATCCCAGAAAGTCCGATTTCAATGCCGGGTCCAGGCCGGTGGTGGGCTCGTCGCAGAGGACCAGATCCGGCGCCCCGCAAAAGGCCAGGGCCAGGAGGAGGCGTTGCTGCATCCCCCCGGAAAGCTGGAAGGGGAAACTTCCGGCCAGTTCCGGGGAAAGGTTGAACCGGGTGAGGACCTCCCCCACGGATTCATTTAACACCCGTCGTCCCGGTTCCGCCTGTTTCAGGGTCTCCCGCACATGCCCCCCCACGGTGAGCAACGGATTCAGGCTGGCCGTACCCTGGGGAACCAGGGCCAGCCTCCGGGTATAGAGGTGTGAAAAGGCCGCTGGGGCAAGCCGAACGAGGTCCATGTCCTGGAAAAGGGCCCGGCCTGAAATTTGAGCCCGGGGGGCGGTATTACCCGCCAAAACATGGCAGAGACTGGATTTTCCAGCCCCGCTCCCCCCCACCAGGCCGAAGATTTCTCCGGGGTTCACGTCAAAGGAAATCCGGTCCAGGGCCTGGACAGCAGCCGGGGAGGAACCATGGGTGACGGACAATTCCAAAATTTGCAGGACGGGGGTCATGGTTTGCCTCCGATGCGATCCGGGGAGGTGGCGGAAATCCCGCCCCCCAGACGGTTAAATGCCAAAACGGTGAGGGAGAGGGCCAGCCCCGGGAAAAAGACCATGTGGGGGGCGGCCCGGAAGTAATCGGCCCCGGCTGCCAGCATGGCCCCCCATTCCGGGACCGGCTCCACAATGCCCAGTCCCAGGAAGGAGAGGCTGGAAATCATGAGGATGTTCATGGCCATGCCCATGCTGGCCATGGCCGCCAGGGGCGGAAGGATCCCGGGGAAAAGATGGGTGCGGAACAGGTAGCCCCAGGGCAGGCCGGCGGTGCGGGCGGTCTCCACATGGCCGGACTGCTTGAGGCTGAGAACTTGCCCCCGGACCATGCGGGCGTACCGGGTCCACAGGGTCAATGAAAAGACCAGGATGAGGTTCCCCGGCCCCGGGCCCAGACGACCGGCCAGGACCAGGGCAAAGACCAGGGAGGGCAATGCCATGAAAACATCGGTGACGGCCATGATGACGCTGTCCAGAAACCGCCCCCCCAGGGCGGCCAGGGCCCCGATCATCCCCCCCAGGGTCAGGGAAAGGACCATGACGGCCAGGCCCGTACCCAAAGAAATCCGGGCCCCGTAGACCATGCGGGAGAAGAGGCAGCGGCCCAAATGATCCGTACCGAACCAGAATTGGGCCGAGGGCGGGGAAAGGCGGCGGGCCACTGCGATTTCAAAGGGGTCGTTGGGGACCAGCCAGGGGGCCAGGATGCCGACGGCGGATAATGCCAGGACCAGGCCCAGGGCCAGTCGGGTATTTCTTTTCATGGCCGACCTCCGGTCATGGGGATTTTCCGGTCCAGGAGCTGGTAGAGCAGGTCCACGGCAAGGTTCACCAGGACAATGGCGGCGCTGAAAAAAAGAACCAGCCCCTGGACCAGGGTAAAGTCCCGACCCATGACCGACTCCTGGAGAAGCCGCCCCACCCCGGGCCAGGCAAAGATGCTTTCCACAATCACCGCCCCTTCAAGGGCCATGAGGAATTGCAAGGAGAGATAGGTGAGGATGGGCACGGCGGCATTGCGCAGGACATGGGCGTGGTAGATGCGGAACCGGGGAACGCCCCGCAGCCGGGCATGGGCGACCCATGGGGCCTGGAAGACTTCCAGGGCGGCGGAACGGGAAATCCGCAGGGTGAATCCCAATTGCCCGACGACCAAAACGGCCACGGGCAAAACATGGTGGCGGAGGCTGCCCGTGCCGAAACCGGGCAGCCAGCCCAGGCGGAAGGAAAAAAGATAGATCAGGAGCATGGCCGTGTAAAAACCGGGGATGGAAACCTTCACCGCAGAAAGGAACCGGGTGATCCGGTCCAACCGCCCTTCAGGCCGGGCCGCCGTGAGGATGCCCAGGGGGATGCCCATGAATGCAGAGATCCCCACCGAGGCCAGGGCCAGGGTGAGGGTGGCGGGGAGGCGTCCCAGGATTTCCCGGGTTACGGGCAGGCCCGTTCTCAGGGAATTTCCCAGATCTCCGTCGGCCACCAGGATGATCCATTGGCAGAACTGGGTGAACAGGGGCTGGTCTAACCCCTGCTCCCGGGCCAGGGTCCGGACCGTATCCGGGGAGACCAATTGGCTCCCGTACCGGTCCAGGGCGATGATGAGGGCCGGGTCCGCCCCGGTGAAATGCATGAGAAAAAAGGTCAGGGAAACCACCCCGGCCATGACCCAGAGGGCATGGACCAGTCGTTTGATGATAAAGCCTCCCATGGATCAGTGCATCTTCCAGAGGTCCTGGGCCGCCCCCACCCATTCCTCGGCCGGAAAGGCAAAGGTTCCCAGGGATTTCAGGTAGGCGGCGTTCTTGGCCTCGTTGATGCCGAAGAGGATCACGTGGCGGGCCAGGATCTCCTTCTGAATCCGGTGGGACAGGGCAATGAATTCTG
>JAKSBM010000565.1 GCA_022361135.1 Desulfobacterales bacterium
CCTTAATCTTCCACTTCTCCCTGTACCAGATTAACATGGGGATCGAATTCAAACCCATCGGCTAAATTATAAATACTGCTGCTGCACACCACCCGGGCCCTCAACCAGAGGACATCTACACCATTTGGAATTTCAAAAGTCTCAGAATAAAAAAATTTGTTGAGGTCCGACACATTTGCCTCTCGAGCCCAAGTACCACCATAACCAAATGCCCCAGCGTAATGGTCCTTGTTATAATTATCCTCAGTATTATCATAAAACGACGCGCTGCTATCAGTATATAAGGTCAATCTTTCATCGTCGTCTTTCCAATCCCTATCCCCATTCCAATCCATCCAGACGCCAAGTTGATCAAACTTATGGGCAGCACTTTTGGCTCTGCGAAAATCGAATTGAAATTGAATTGTCTGGCCAACTGATACACTTTCACTATTTCCCCAGTCCCCCCCATCCACGGACCACTTAACACCATCATCGGAAGAATCATTAGCCAAGGGACTGCTTTCACGATCCCATCTGTACCCCAGCCGTTGCCACTGGCCGGTTTGATGTCGGGCACCATCATACCCCTGGGCATCCCCATAATCATAAACCGCACCGGACACCGGCCCCGCACCGACCATTAAACCAAACAACACACCAAACAAAATACACCCAACCACACGATTTCTTTTTGCCATTCTCACATCCTCCCCTAGCAAAAGTGAACTTTCAATTTGGATTACAAATCAATCTCCCAATCCATGCCTTGAAAAACACCTTTCAGAATTCTCCGAACCAATGAAAATAACACAGCTTAAAAGTCCCAACGGGGCTGATAAAAAACACGTACCGCTCAAATGGGGAAACACACCGACCGAAGGAAATAAAAGAGTATGTTGGAAATCAAATTAAGAAAACAACAACATTACTCCACACGCCCCGAATACGCCGTCAACATGGTTAAATTACTGAACAATTAATTAAAGACATGGGCCAACACTTTTCTTTTATTTATATTCCCGGGGAATGTCTACTTTTTTTTTAATCATTTCAGTACACCCGGTGGAAAAAGACGAATTACCCCAAGCACCAATGGAGGTAAAACCCTGGTTTAAACGTCTAAAATAACACACCATTGGCACATACCCAGAGCACCCGGCATTCCCCATTTTCCAGGTATTTCACAAAAAATTACGCCAAAGGGATTAGACGAACCATCCACGATGAAAAAAGAGAACAATACTCAATGTTTAATCTTTGCCAGCACCTCCGGGGTGGGCCGGGGTAAGCCCGCGATTTTCCAGGCCGTGATGGGATCGGGGAATTGTTCGTATTGGCAGTGGCGATCCTGTCCCAGGTTTTTACACACCGCCCTCACAATGGGGAAGGCTTCAAACTTCCGGTAATAGGCGCGCATATACTTGAGAATCTCCATGCGTTCCCCCTCCAAGGGGCATTGGTCGGAGACCCCTTCCATTTCAGCCAGGGTGCAGGCCACCTCCTCGTCCCAGTCCCCCAGGTTCCTCAGGTACCCCTGGGAATCCAGATTCAATGAATGGTATCGTCTTGCCATGGTTCACCTCCCTTGCTCAGGCACTGGGCCATTTACGTATATTTTCCCGGAGTTCGAAAATCTGAAGCCCCAGGCCCAGGCATTGCTCCCCCCGGATGCAGGCCCGGGCGTCCTCGGGCTCCACATGGGTTTTCAACCGCCTGTTATCCTTTTGTAAATCCACAATCCATGCCCCCTGTTGCAGGTCATAGGTGGCGGAGATATCCCGTCCACACCTGCCCACATCCGGGAATACGGATCGGATGGTCTGACACAATTGATCCTTTGTAATCATGAACTACCTCTTTTATTTCCCATTGATTTCATTGGGCTTTTCAGCCATTGAAAGAACATAAGGCAGAATCTGAACATTGTAAATGTTAGGCCATCAAAACATTATCCACACATCCACACGCCGTTCCCTCCCTCCGGGAACAAAAAGGCTTGAAACCCGCTTTATATAAGCCTTTTGCTTGTAAACCCACTGATTTTTTGATAGGCAATCAATCTGGATAAAGACCGAAGCAATTTGGATTAAACATCTGGAGTCTGTCATGAATCTTGCGTCTTTCCTGGGCCTTGTGGGAACCGGCATCGGCCTGGTCCGGGCCCTTCCCCAACTCTTGGTCATCCTCCGTTCCGGCCGTGCCGCCGGGGTTTCCGTGGACAGTACCGGCGTCAGTGCCGTGGTCAGCGGGGGATGGGCCGCATACGGTCTTTTGACCCACCAACCCTTTGTGGCCCTGGCCACGGGCTCCTCCGCCGTCGTATTCACCCTCATCACCCTCTTTGCCTTGAAATACGGTCGAAGCCCCAGGGAATTTCGCCTGACGCCCATCTGGCTCATGCTTTTCCCCCTGACCTACACCCTTTGGGGCATCCCGGGCATGGGCCTCCTTCTCCCCCTAAGCGTCCTGGCCTGCAACCTGCCCCAATTGAAAACCGCCTGGGCCGAAGCCGACCTATCGGAGCTCTCCATGGGGACATGGCTGTTCAACCTGGTGGACGGCGCCCTTTGGGGAAGTTACGCCCTGCTCATGGACGATCTTCCCATCCTGGGCTACGGCATCTTTCAGCTTCTCACCAGCTTGGTCATTGTTGCCCTGAAGCGCCATAAATCACGAAATAAGGTCCTTTTGTAATCCCAGCTCGTTCATCAACCGCCCCCTTGCCCTTACGCCATGTCCATTTAAGCTCAATGGATTGATTTTAATAATAAAACCGGATATGACTCTCCCAGGCGAATCAAATTCCGGCAGCCGGCTTCTGCGCTCCGCAGCACCGGCGCCGCCATCGTGAATCCTTAATCCAAAGGAGAAGCGCCATGAAACTCACCCTGGGACTCTTTTTCGACGGTACCGGCAACAATCTGAACCACAACCCCGATGCCATGTCCAATGTGGGGAAACTCTCCCTGCTTTATCCCAACACCATGGACACCAAATCCCTCTACGTCCGCGGCGTGGGCTCCCCCAGCGATGGGGATCAGGATCCCATTGACAATGATGCCCTGGAATGGCAGGCCCTGGGTGCCGCCTTTGGGGCCGGGGGGCAGGAGCGCATGGATTTCATGTTCTCACGCATGGAACTATTCATCGGCGATGATGTGGACCACTTGGTCTTGGACCTATTCGGCTTCAGCCGGGGGGCGGCCATTGCCCGGGCCTTTGCCAATATCTTTCTGGAGGGGGCCCATGGATTTTCCCGGATCAAGGCCGTGGCCAAAAAGGAGATTCGATTCGTGGGGATCTATGACACCGTGGGCTCCTTTGCCCAACCCGGGGACAATGACGATCCCTATAATTTTCACCTGAACCGGGATAAGGCCCAATTTATCTACCACATGGTTTCCCGGGACGAACTCCGGGCCAATTTCGACCTCCAGAGCCTGAGGAACAACGCCCTGGACCACCTCCCCCCCACCCCGGATCCCCAGGGCTGGATGGTGGAGGAATCCTTCCCCGGCGTCCATTCCGACATCGGGGGCGGATACGGATACGGACCCAGCCATGGGAATTCCAACAATGAACTGGCCCGGATCTACCTGGCCAAAATGCACAAAACGGCATCGGATGTGGGGGTACCCTTCCAGCCCCTATCCCGCCTGGCAAAACTGGGCCCGGACGGGGACGAAATCGGATGGGAGATCCCTCCGGAGCTGGAAGGGTATCCCCACATCCGATGCCGTTTTGTGCATTTTGGCCAGGTAGATCCGGGCCAGTTCATTGTTGGAATTCCCATGGCTGGGTCCGTATCCGTATCCGCCCCCGATGTCGGAATGC
>JAKSBM010000795.1 GCA_022361135.1 Desulfobacterales bacterium
AGTTGCCATGCGCATTGGTGGTTTTCAAAAAAACAGCCGGACTGACTTCCCCGGGGAAATGGCCTGCCGGGTCTTTACCCCGGGGTGCAACCTGGTCTGTCCCTATTGCCACAATCCCGACCTGGCCGCCGGTCAGATCCCCGGGGATTTCACCCTGGACCAGGACGGGATCCTGGCCTTCCTGGAACAACGTAAAGGATTCCTGGAAGGGGTGGCCATCACCGGGGGGGAACCCACCCTCCAGCCGGATCTTCCCGACTTTATCCAACGGGTACGTGGCCTGGGATATAAGGTCAAACTGGACAGCAACGGCAGCCGCCCGGACATCCTGGAAAAACTCATCCGGGAAGGGCTGGTGGATTACATTGCCATGGACATCAAAACCCGGTTTTCCGGCTATCCGGAATTATCCAAGGCCGGGGTGGATCCTATGGCATTTGAACGGAGTGCGGAATTGCTCATGGCCCATGCCCCGGATTATGAATTCCGCACCACCTGCGTGCGACCCTTCATCACCCGGCAAATCATGGCTGAAATCGCCCATGACCTGGCCGGTGCCAAACGTTATGTCCTGCAGAAATGTTCCCGGGAAGTGGACGTGCTGACCCCGGGATTCATGGAAGATGCGACCCGGTTCTTCACCCCGGAAGAAATGGATGGGCTCAAGGATATTGCCCAGGAAAGAATGGAAAACGTCATCCTGCGCTGAGGTGATCATCCCCCCAGCGCAGGAGCTGATCCCGCCCCGAATTAATCTTTTTCCCCCTCAATTCCCCCATCTGCCGACTCCGGATAAACCATCTTTCCGGTGAGGGATAGATCATACCCCCCGTATTCTTCGGCCGCCGACTGGATCACCTTCCCCTTGAGCAGGGAAAGGAAAAGCTGAATGCCCTGGTCAAAAAAGCGGTCCTTTGAAATGAGCAGATCAAAACGCTCCTGGCACAGGGGTATGAACTCCAGACCCAGCATATTGGCCACGGGCCGAATACCCGGTCCTGCCGTGGCCCGTCCCTGGAGGATGGCCAGCCCCACATCCATGTGCTTGGACACAC
>JAKSBM010000480.1 GCA_022361135.1 Desulfobacterales bacterium
ATGAAGAAGTTTGTCATGAAAAAGGGATATGAGGCCCGGGTGCTGACCCTGACCCGCCCCAGTGGAATCACCTGGTTCCTTGTCCGTGTGGGGGAATATCCGGATAAAGCCGCAGCCAACCAGGCCAAGGCATCGTTCATCCAGAAAAGTGGGTTTGACGCCCTGGTTCGACCCGCCGGACGGTTTTAGTTTCACCTGAATTGTAATTTACCTGCACGCGTTTAAATTTTAGGAAGTATAGATATGTCACACCCCCCTGCAATGCAGGAGTTCCTCCATTGCCTGACCCAGGGCTGCCAAGCTCTGGGTCTTTCCTTGACCCCGGAGCAGATTCGTTTAATGGGCCTCCATGCCCAGGAGCTATTTAATTGGAATGGGAAAATCAACCTCACAGCCATTAAGGGGAGCAAGGCCGTTGCTGAAAAGCATTTTGTGGATGCCGTTGCCGTTTCCCCCCTGGTGCCTTCGGGGATTCGTATCATGGATCTTGGATCCGGAGGTGGATTCCCCGGTTTGCCCCTTAAAACCATGATCCCGGATTTGGATTTAACCCTGGTGGATGCATCCCGGAAGAAAATTAATTTTTTAAAACATGTGATTCGAACCCAGAAAGCAGAACATGCCCGGGCCATCCACAGTCGGGTGGAGGAATTGCACACCGATCCCGGCCATGCCGGTCAATACGACGGCGTGATTTCCCGGGGGTTTGCCAATTTGGATAAGTTCATCGATCTGGCACAGCCCCTGTTGAAGCCCGATGGGGTGTTCTATGCCCTGAAGGGGGAGAATGCTTCGGCCGAAGTCAGCCCGGAATTGGAGGAACGGTTTCTCATCAAAACCGATTTTTATAAGTTGCCCTTTGAAAAGGCCGATAGATACTTGATTCGTCTATACCCTAAAGCGTAAACCGGATCCATAAGGCAACCCAACCATTAAAGGTGGCCTTAAACCGGTCTTTGAATGATGCATTCAACGCCCCTGGAATCCCCTTGGAATCCAGGGGCGTTTTGTGTTGGTGATATTGCCTTAAATCAAGATTTATCCCATTGGCAAAATCGGATTCCTCCCATCTGTTTGATGGAGCGAAAGCAATTGCCGGTCCCAAGGCTTTGGCGAACCCGGTCCACGTCGGTGACAATGGAGCCGCAGAGGTGATCCGCACCCCAGTTGAACAGGGCCGGGTGCATGGGGGTGGTGGGGCCCAGGATGACAATCTTTGCCTGCCTGGCCCGGGTAAGGTACCAGGACATTTGCCGGGTCAAAAGGGTGGTGGCCGTCAGGGCCAGGACATCCAATTGGGGCAGGGTGGTTTCCCATTCCTCCCGGGGCAGGGCGCCGGGGACGGGGTTGAGTTCAAAAAGATAGAGTTTTCCCACCCTGTCGGCCAATTCCTTTACAAAGGGAAATTCCCCCACGATTCCGGTTTTTTTATCCTTTCCAAGCCCTGCAATGAGATCCTCCGTGGGACCGGGGGAGGGGGGGGCGTCTTCGGGATTCGGTGCAATGGCTGCATTGAGTGCGGCCAATCCAACGGCCAGGGAAAAGGGGGAGGTGGACCGGGTCAAGTCAACGGCCTTTGAAAGGGGCTGGCCCACCAATTGTTCAATGGCTTCCTTTTCCCCGGGTTTGGCCTGTGCACCCAGAACCGAGGACAGGCCCATTCTGCCCTCTGCTGTTACGCCAATGAATTTGCTACCCAGGGCGATGTCGTCAATCCGCTTTTCCCCATGGGGCAGTTCCCGGGTGAGTTCAGTGATGAGTTGGGCTTCATCCCCTTCAAGTGGGGAATCGGGCAGGCGGGGCGGCGGGGCGCCGTGGCAATGATTCATTTCCATTCCATACTCCTTAGTGTCGACGATTCCAGGTCAGAGCAGTAAATCCGGCCAAAAGCAGGATCATGGCTGCATAGACGGAAAAGAAAAATAGATTTAGTGCATTTTGGGTCAGGCTCAAGTATGCGCCGGGCCCGGATTGTTCGGACCGGGGGGGGAGAAATTCCGTCAGGGTCAATTGCAGGTTTCCCCAGCGCAGGGGAGAGAGCATGATTATTTTCTTTGAAGTTAAGTGTTCCCCGTTTTTCAAAAGGTCCACTTCCACGATATTTTTTTCAATGTGTACCCGATCCCGGGTCATCAACGGGCGTCTTTCCTTGTAGGGGATTTCAAGGAGGGCCATGTCGTCCGAAAATGTAACCTGCTTCACGGCTATGGTGTATGGACCGATGGTGTGGACATCCCCGGTGTAGGAGGCCAATTGACTCTCCTTATCCCCCATGAAAAGAAGGAGTCCGTGGCAGCCCAAAACCAGGAGGAACATGAGATGGAGAACCAGGAAAACCCAGTGTCGCATCTCCAGGGTGCCGGCCGCCCGGGGCCAGAGACGAACCAGGGCGCATGAAAACGCATTTAATCCCAACATGGCGGCCATCAAACATACCCCCAAAAACCAGGCCAAAACCATGGGATGGATTTCCGGGCCTTTCACGAGCCAGTCCAAGATGTGCATCAGGTTCATGGCCTTGAATTCCTTGGGCAGGGTCAGGCTGAGCCAGATCCCTACTCCCATGAGGAAAATCAACACCATGAGAAGGGTGAAGGTGAGTTTAATGGAGGCCAGTTTGCGGAGCATGAATTATCCTGTATTTGATTTTAATGGAAAAAGATCATCCAGATCATGAAGCAACCGGGCAAAGCCCCCATGGTTCCTTTCAGAATCCTTGACCGCATGAATTTGGGCGGCAGATGGAAGATAACCATGGCCAGGAGGAAGAGCAGGGCCGCCTTGAGGAATCCCCGACTCCAATGCCAGGAATCCCCGAACCAGTTCAGACACCAGAGGGAGCCGGTCCATTCGCTGACCAGGTAAACGCAAAGGCCCAGAAGCAACGTGTTTCGTCCTCCGTGGAAAAGTCCCCTGCCGGTGGAAAAAATACCGGCAATGTATTGGGCACTGCTGTGGATGAGGAAGCCGGCAGACAGGATGCGGAGGTTGAAAAAAAGGAGAACCATGGCCCGATTGTACATGAAATAATCTTCATTCAGATTCATGGGGCGGTTCCACAATATGAGAAAAACCGAAGCAATCATCAGGGTGCCACACCAGAGGAATGTGAGGTTTCGGTTTTGTTTTCGGGTGAAAACAAGGGAAAGTACCGCCGTGGAAAAGCAGAGATAGGTGAGGGCTTCAAAGGGCCCGTATACCGGAATGCGTTGGGTCTGGATACAAATGTAGGCAATGCCGGTACCGGCTATGGCGGCCCGGATTCCGGTGAAGATTCGATTCCAAGGGGGTTGCTTGAGGATAAGGCAGGCCGCTTCACCGACAACGCAGGCCAACAGCAAATGGTGGATGAGGACCGGGATTTCCATGATCATGCTTCCATTGCCCCCTGGGTCAATTGTTCCGGGAAAAACATGGGACCGGGATAACCCGGGACGTTGAGTTGCTCCACGGGGGTGTCGTAGAGGCGGGATATGTTTTCCCGGGTCATGAGATCCTCGGCCGCTCCCTTGGCCATGACCTCTCCATCTTTAATCATAACCACATCATCGGCAAACAAGGCTGCCATATTGGGATCGTGCATGGAGGCGATGATGCTGATTTCTTCCTGGGTACATTGGTTTTTAATGGCCGAAAGCAGGTGGTATTGATTGTTGAAATCCAGATGGTTGGTGGGTTCATCCAGGAGCATGATTTTCGTGGCCTGGGTCATTGCCCTTGCCAGGAGGGCAATGCGTCGTTCTCCACCGGAAATCTGGTTGAAGTTTTTAGGCGCCAGCTCCGAGGCATTGAGTGCGGCCAGGGCGTTTTCCGCCATCTGGTAGTCGGCTTTTCCGGGAAGGGCGGAGAGGGCCAGGAACGGGGCCCGGCCCATGACCACCACATCAATGACCCGGAAGGGAAACATGTCCATGTGTTCCTGGGGAACCAGGCTGATGCGCTGGGCAATCTGCTTTTGGGAGAGTTCTGCACTGTCCTTGCCCTGGAGCAGGACCTGGCCCCGTTGGGGGGCATGGACCCGGTTCAGGCAATGGAGCAGGGTGGTTTTCCCGGATCCGTTTCGGCCCAGGATGGCGCAGAATCGTCCCCGGCGGACGGTAAAGGAGATGTCCTTTAATATTGGGGTGTTTCCATGGGAAAAGGCCAAGGTGCGGCATTCAAGTGTTATATCCATCCAGACCCCCTGTTTTTAAACATGAGATATCCAAATATGGGTGCTCCGGTCAGGGCCGTAATAATGCCCACCGGAATTTCAGCCGAAGAAAAGGATCGGGCTGCAGCATCGGCCGTGAGCAGGAAAATCCCCCCCAAAAGGGCGGTCACGGGCATCATTTTTTCATGGCCCGGCCCCACCAGGCTCCGGGCCATGTGGGGGATGATGAGGCCGATCCAGCAGATCTGGCCGCAGGTGGCCACGGCCGATGCCACCAGGAACGAGGATACCGTGATGAGCAGGGTCCGGGACCATTGGGGATTGATGCCCAGGGATTTGGCCTGGGTATCTCCCAGGGAGAGGATATTGAGGCGGAAGCTTAATATTCGGAATATCAGAATTCCCCCCAGGGTGATGGGGGCCATGACCCCGATATTACCCCAGGTGACCCGGCCCAGACTTCCCATGACCCAGAAGATGATGCTGGGCAATTCATCGTAGGGGTCGGAGAAATACTTCAAGGTCATGAGCAGGGCATTGAAAAAGGAGAGGACCACCATGCCGGCCAAAACCAATACGATGACCGGTTTGACTGCAATGACCCGGGCCAGCCCCACACTTAATGCCACGGCCAGAATGCCAAAGGCAAAGGAAAGCATATGGACGGGCAGCAGGGAAGAGGCCCCCATTATTAATCCCAGGGCCGCGCCAAAGGTACAGCCGGCTGAAACCCCGAGAATGTCTGGAGAGACCAGGGGGTTCCTGAAAAGGCCCTGGTAAACGGCGCCGGACAGGGAAAGCCCGACTCCCACCAGAACCGCCATGATGCAGCGGGGCAGGCGGATCCAATAGAAGACCAGTTCCTTTGATATCAATTCCTCTGGTATGCCGTTACCCTGGAGTCGTCCCATGATCAGGGTGAGCATTTCGGACCCGGAGATGGAAATCCTCCCCGCAGCCAGGGCCGCACCAAAGGTCAAAATTAATCCCAGGGCCAAAATCCAGATGATGGACTTCAGGGACGTGAAGGCTTTCATTGGATCTCCAGTTCATCGGCAATGCGCCCGCCCATTTCTTCAAGGCCCATGCCGAACAGAAGTCGGTGGTAGTTTTCCACAATGGCCTGGTAATTCAGGTCTTCAAATTTTTCAGGGTAGGCCTTATCGGCCAGCCACAACGCAGCCAGGATGGAAAGGGGAGAGGGAAAATCCCAGGGGGCCAGACTGGATGGGCAGCGGTATACTTGGTTGCTTTGGATGGCTGAAATCCGTTGCAATGCCTTGTTTTTTAGATATCGGGTCTGGCTTTGGGGCAGAAACCGGGAGGCCAGGATGAGATCCGGGTTCCACCGGATGAGTTGTTCCGGGGAAATGTCCTGGAAGTATCCGGACAGCTGGGCAGAGACATTGGTCACTCCAGCGTGGGTCATGATTTCATGCTGGATCATGTTTGCCGTGGTGGTGCTGAAAAAGCCCAGTGTGGATGCAAAATATCCGCTGCGTTTCTTTTCTTCGGGAATGGTTCCCAGGCGGGTGTTCAACAGTTGTCTGATTTTATCCATTTCCCGGTTGACTTGGTTGGCCCGTTCTTCACATCCCGTGGCCTTTGCCATGAGCATGAGGGCCTGGGCAATGGTGTCGAAGCTTTCGGGGATAATGGTGATGGCCTGAATTCCCATGGCCTTGAGTCGCCTGCCCACGCCGGGGCCGTCCATCTGTGCATAGAGGATGACCAGGTCCGGCTTCAGGGAAATGATGGTTTCAAAATTGAGTCCGGCGGATTTTCCCCCCACACCGGGGAGGTTTTGAATGGGGGGGTAGACCTGCCTTTGGAGGGGATCCCGCAGGGACGCGGTGTCCACACCCACCAACCGGGGTGCCAGTCCCAGGCTGAGCAGGCAGAGGGTGGCCGGTTTAAATGTGGAAACAATGCGTTGGGCCGGGGCCTTGAGATGGATTTTTTGGCCGACCATGTCGGTGAGTTCTATTGACTGGGCGGCCTGGGCAGATTGGAAGCCCAGGGGCAGCAAGAACATGAAAGCGAGGACGGCCGGAAGGATGGGAAGGCGATAATTCACAGGAATCCTTTGGTTCAGGTCAGTTCGAATAAAATGCTGACGCGCAGGGTCATGGGGGTTTTCAACAAATGGGGCGGTGGCACCGGAAAGGGAACCGCCCGCTGCACCGCTTCCAGGGCGGCCTGGTTCAAGGCGGGGTGGCGGGATTCCCGGGCCAGTTTGAGTTTTGAAATCCTGCCATTGGGCCCCAGGGTAAATTGAACCTTTACCCGCCCCTGGAGGTGCCTGGACCG
>JAKSBM010000679.1 GCA_022361135.1 Desulfobacterales bacterium
CAGCGTCTTCTTTAGCAGCGTCCAACATTACGGGAACAGGCCAGAAGGTACCGTCGGCCAGCAGGAAGTCAGCGCAAACGCCTTTCCAGTCAGCCTTGGTCATGAAACCGTTCAGGGGAGAAAAACCACCGATACCCAGCATGATCAGATCGCCTTTAACCTGGGAAGAGATTTCGATCTTTTTCAGACCTTAGGCTTTTTTGATTTCAGCTTCCAGTTCGGCGCCTTCGAGTTTACAACATACGAGACCTTTTCCACCATGGGGAGGGACTAATTTAGACATATAACTTGTTCTCCTTGTTATGTATTAACCTACCTATATACAATAAATGTTATCCCAACATTTATAAAAAGTTCTGCTATAAAATCTCGTATGATGTAATGAGGATTCAGATATTTGTCAAGAAATTTTATTCATTTAGATTTAAAAGGGACTGGACCTTGAACATTGACTCTGCATGGGCATCTGCAGACAAGTCCGGGGATTTAAAAGCAACAAATCGGGTCCCGGCATTTCTAGCAGCCTGTTCATCATAAAGGGAATCCCCGATAAAAAGGATTTCTTCTGCTTCCAACTTAAACTCATCCATGATTTTGAGTAATTGTTCCGGGTCGGGTTTGGGCTTTTCCACCTTGGCCGCAGTCATGACAATGTCGAACTCCTGGGAGAGGTGGAATTCCTCCAGGACATCTTCCATGGTATTGGTCCGGTTAGTGGCAATGCCCCGGATGTAGCCCCCATCTTTAAGGGCAGTCAAAAGCTCCCGCAGTCCCTCTTCCATTTGCATATAGGGCGTGAAGGTGCCGTAGCCGATTTCCTTGATTTTTTCATAGACCGGACGATGGCTGTCCAGCTCGGGGAAAAGGTATTCCACGGCGCCCTTTACCGTCATCATGTGCACATTGATGAATTGCTCCTGGCTCAAAGGCGGTTTGCCAAAGGCATCCAGGATGGCATCGTAAAATTTTCTATTGGACAGTGCGGTATCAAAAAGCACACCATCACAGTCAAAGACAACCGCTTTGATCGAAGAAATATCCATATTGTTTTCCATTTGTTTAAGTTCAGGTTTTGGGTGCCATGAAAGTGGCAAAAACCCGTATGGTTAATTTGGGTTTCAGGGGACTGTCCGTTTTCACGGTGATGACCTCGTAGAGATCCGTGGCCTTGTCGGACCGGCTCTGGATTTTCACCGTCCAGGGGGATTTCACATCGGTCGGTTTTACAATCCGGGCGGAAACCCCTTTGTTGAAACGGGTGGTCAGTTCCAGGAGTTTAAAGGAATGGTCGCCCACGGGACGGATTTCAACCTCGGCTTTGAGCACATCGCCGGGTTTGCCGTTGAGGCTCACCGTGGAGGGGGAAACGTCGATGATCTTTGTCACCTGACCGGTGATGATCAAATTGAATTTTGCATTTTTGGGATCATCGGTGCGCACCTGGATGGTTTTGCGCAATTTTCTGCCGCCGTAGCCCTGGGTTTTAACGCCGATTCTGATTTTACCTTCCCCGCCCGGGGGAATCTGTCTGTCGTAGACATTGGAATCGCAGCCTCAGGGGGGCAGGACATTAAGGACCCGCAACAGCTTGGTCCCGGTATTTTTCACAATAAAGGTGTGATCGATGTGGGTTCCCTCGGGAACCGGATCAAAGGTGTAGACCGGCGACGAAACAACGGCCGCAGGCTGAGCCGTGGCGGACACCGGGCCCCATACAAGGCCCAGCACCACCAGAAGATAAATGAATAATTTTTTCATAATACCCTTTGTAGTAATGAGATTAAAACGGATCCACTCTTTTATTCCTATATGGAAAACCAGGGAAATTCAAGAACCGGATCAAGGGATTATGAAGGACCGGGCCCGGTTCAGCTCTCCCGGGCCAGCAGCCGGTTGACCCGGTCACAGAATTCCGAATCCACGGCCAGGGGGCGTCCATCCAGGGAACGCACGGCCACGGCACCCATGAGGGCATTGGTGGCCACAACCCCGTCAAATTCATGCAGGGAAGCCAAAGCAACCGGTTCCTGGACGATGACATCCCCTCCATTGCGAAGGCCGTCCAGAATCGAATCCTGGGCCGTTCCCGGCAAAACATGGAGGGATTCCGGCACCCGGATGGTATCCCCATCCTTGATGATAAGATTGGCCGTGTTGGTTTCGGAAACGGTTTCGTCGGGATTGAGGATCAAGGCCTCGTCTCCCCCCCGGCTCCGGGCGTGGTCCCCGGCCCGTTCGTAGAAAAGATAATTCAATGTTTTGTGGGCGGCCAGGGGGGTCTGCCGGGGATGGGGATAGGTCACCAGATCCAGCCCATCCTTTCCCAGGGCTTCCAGGCGATGGACATAGGGCCGGGCAAAGGCGGCCAAGGTAAACTGTTTCCCCGTGCGGGTCCCGTCGGGGGAGACCATGAGTTTTACGGCGGCCACCTGGTCTTCCAGGCGATTTTCCCGGATGAGAAGGGCAATGACATCTTCCCAGGTAATGCCGGGTGCAGGACAATGGTAAAGGTGTTCCCAAGCCCGATTCATCCGGGCCAGATGGGCATCAAGCCGTACCGGACGTCCCTGCTCCACGCGGATGGTTTCAAAGAGACCGGAACCATATTGGCTCCCATGCCCCATGGCCGGCACTCGGGCCAGGTCCTGGTCCACCATTTTACCGTCCACCCAGGCCCGGGGTGTGATTTCTTCCCCGGCAATCTCATTCCCCGTTCCCGTGGAACCGGCGCTGAGGATATCCATGAGGGTCTTGCCTTTGTCCAGGGTTTCCTGGAATTCCGATTCCGGGTTGGAGTCATAGACAATGCCGCCCCCCACGGAAAAGAAAATGGAACGGTCCACAATGGTGGCCGTGCGGATGGCGATGGAAAGATCCATGGTTTCGTGGAAGCTCACATAGCCGATGGAACCGGTGTAAACATGACGTTTAAAGGGTTCCAGCTCATCGATGATTTCCATGGCCCGGATCTTGGGGCAGCCGGTGATGGAACCGCCGGGAAAGGTGGCCTGGATGAGGTCCACCGAGGTTTTGCCGGGCAGAAGTTCACCGTTGACAATGGAAACCAGGTGGAAAACATTGTCGTAGGGCTCCAGACGTTTGTGTTCCGAAACCACAACGGAACCATGCTTGGTCACCCGGGACAGGTCGTTGCGCATGAGGTCCACAATCATGGTGATCTCGGCATCGTCCTTTTTGGAAGCGGACAGGATTTCACCGTTCCGACGATCCTCCTCCGGGGTTTTCCCCCGGGCCAGGGTTCCCTTGATGGGCCGGGTTTCCACCTTGGAACCGGTCTGTTTAATGAACCGTTCCGGCGAGGTGGAGACAATGACATGGTCCCCGGCATGGACATAGGAAAAGAAGGGAGCGGGGTTCTGTTTGAACAAATTGCGGAACAGGGTATAGGGATCTCCCTCAAACCCGGTTTCAAACCGCTGGGACAGGTTGGCCTGGTAGATGTCCCCGGCCCGCAGGTACTGGATGATTTTTTCCACGGCATCCATGTACTCGGCCTTTTCATAGCAGGAGCGGAATCCCCGTGAATCCATGGAGAAAGAACCGGGCACCACTTCTTTTTCCAACTCCTGGAAAAAGCGGGCCTTGATCTGCTCCACATGGTCACTTGCCCTATCCGTGGGCAGGGGAATGCATAGAAAGGTTTTTTCGGCCTGGCGATCCCGGACCAGAATCAGGGAATGGGCATAGAGCACCATTTCCGGTAAGCCCGGGTCCAGGCAGGTAATGGGCAATTTTTCAATGGAATCCTTGAGATCATAGGAAAAATACCCCAGAAGTCCGGCACCCAGGGGCAGATCGGTAACCTCGGGAGGAAGGGAAAAATGGGCCAGAATTCCGTTGAGGAATTCAAAGGGATCCATTTCCACCTGCCGGCTGTTACCGTCCACGGTCAAGGATTGGGTCCGGCCGGTGCCCTTGAGGGTCATCCAGGGCATGAGCCCCAGGATTTCATACCGGGCACAATCCAGGCTGGAGCCGGAAAGCAGAAAAACCGTTCCCTCGCTCTGGGCGAAGGGAACGGCAATTTCTTCAAACGATCGGTCTAACTGAATTTCTTCCTGCCACAGGGAATCAATCCCGGGCAGATCCTGACACCATCCCATCATTGCAGAAAGGGATTCATCTGTTTTTCCTGGCCAATGGTGGTCTCGGGACCATGGCCGGTGTAAACAACGGTGTTTTCATCCAGATCCAGCAACTTGTTTTTAATGCTGGAAATCAGGGTATCGAAATCACCACCGGGCAGATCGGTCCGGCCGATAGACCGGGCAAAGAGGGTGTCTCCGGCAAAGAGATGCCCGTCGGTGTATAGGCAGATACCGCCCCGGGAATGGCCCGGGGTGTGGATCACCTTCAGGGTGATCTTGCCAAAGGAGATCATGTCGCCATCCTGGAGCAGCTGGTCCGGGGCCGGGGAATTCTCCGCGGACAGACCAAAGGCGGCTGCGGACTGGGAGAGGGTAGACAACATGGGCTCGTCCTCGGCATGGATGGCCAGGGTGGCCCCGGTGACTTCCTTCATCCGACCATTGGCGCCCACGTGATCAAAATGGCCGTGGGTGTTGATCAAATATTTGACCTTCAATTCAAGCTTGGCCAGGGCCATGAGGATGCGATCGGCATCATCGCCCGGGTCGACAACAACTGCTTCCTTGGTCTCTTCACATCCCAGGATAAAGCAATTGGCCATGATGGGTCCCACTTCAAGTTTTTCTATGATCACAACGACCTCCTAAGGCTAATGATTCAAGTCTGGTTACATGGACAGACGGATCTGGTCCAGAATCCCGTTGATAAAGGGCCCGGAATCCCGGGTCCCATATTTTTTACCAATTTCAACGGCTTCGTTAATGGTAACGCTGGGAGGAATATCAGACCGCTTCAACAACTCGAAGGTTGCCAGACGCATGATATTCCGATCCACCACAGGCATGCGGGAAATCCTCCAGTTCTTGGAGAACTGGTTGATCAGGGTGTCGATTTCATCGGCAATCCCCAGGGTTCCCTCCACCAGTTCCATGCAAAAGGGATCTTTGGCAGATTCGGTGCTATCCTCATCTTCCCGGGCCTCCCAGAATGCGTTCAATCCTTCTTCACATCCCATTTCCGGATTCATATCCAGGAAAAAGAGGGCCTGGAGCGCCAGCTCCCTTGATTGTCTGCGTGTTCCTCCCATAAATTACTCCGCCTTCTTCAACAGACCGCTGAGGTTGGCCATTTCAATGGCACCCATGGCCACTTCAAAGCCCTTGTTACCGGCTTTGGTACCGGCACGTTCGATGGCCTGTTCAATGCTTTCTGTGGTTAAAATACCGAACATCACCGGCAGTCCGGCTTCCAGGCTGACAGATGCAACGCCCTTGGATACTTCGGCACATACATAATCGTAATGCGTGGTGGCACCGCGGATCACGGCCCCCAGGCAAATGATGGCATCATATTTACCCTGGTTGGCCATCTGCTGGGCCACCAGGGGAATTTCAAAGGCGCCGGGCACCTTTGTCAGGGTGATGTCTTCATCCTTGGCACCGCTTCTGACCAGGGCGTCGATGGCGCCTTCGGCCAGTTTTCCGGTGATAAAATCGTTGAATCTGGAAACAATGATTCCAAATTTCTTTCCCTGGGCCTGCAATCCAGCTTCAATAATCTGTGGCATTTTTATATCCTTCTGTGAAAATTAATAATCCGTAATTTTACACCCGCTACATGTGAAGCAGATGACCCATTTTGGCCTGTTTGCATTTCAGGTAACCCTGGTTGTGGCAATTGGCTTCCACCTCGATGGCAACCTGTTCCACAACGGAGAGGCCGTAGCCTTCCAGGCCGATCATTTTCTTGGGGTTGTTGGTCAGAAGTCTCATCTTGGAACCCCCCAGGTCCACCAGCATCTGGGCCCCAACACCGTAATCCCGCATGTCGGCGGCAAATCCCAGGGCTTCGTTGGCTTCAACGGTGTCCATGCCCTGGCGCTGGTATTCGTAGGCTTTGAGCTTATTCACCAGCCCGATGCCCCGGCCTTCCTGGCGCAGGTAAAGCAGGACGCCGCAGCCTTCTTCGTTCATCATGGCCATGGCCCGGTGGAGCTGATCCTGGCAGTCACAGCGCAGGGAGGAGAAAATATCCCCGGTCATGCACTCGGAGTGGACCCGCACCAGGGTGGGTTTTTCAGGATCAACCTCTCCCTTGACCAGGGCCACGTGGGTGAGATTATCGAAATCGTTTTCATAGGCCACAATGCGGAAATCCCCGCCCACCCGGGTGGGAATGACGGTCTCGGCTGCTCTTCTCACAAAGAGTTCG
>JAKSBM010000939.1 GCA_022361135.1 Desulfobacterales bacterium
AATGGACACCGTCATGTGGGTATTTCCCCCGTCGTGTTCTTATAGTTTTTTTCGCGTTTTCGACTGTCACGGGTAACAGCGCGAAACGCCCACCAGTGTACCGCGAAATTCCTTTGTTTTGCAGGGGGAAACGCAGCTATGCCTTCCGCTTTGACAATGCCATCCTGGACCCCCTGGTATACAACCAGGAGGTATTGGGCATTTTCTATGTCAACGGCCACTACAGCGCCGGTACCCACATGCGGGCCGGGGATATTTCCCGGGGGGGGCTGCGCCTGCTGAAAACCACACCGGCCAACCACGATTACAAACGGGAAAATGCCGTGCTCCTCAACTTCGCACTGGGTCCCCGGGCCCAGCGCCTCAAGCACAAGGACATCTGTGAAAACGGGGCCGCCGGCATTGTCATCCCCCACGCCGTCTACGGGGAATATCCCAAGGAATCCCTGCTGGACTTCACCGAAGGCATCCTGGACCTCATGCTCATGGACAACCAAGTGGTGGACTACTACGGCCGGCCGGAGATGCTCTTCTTCGGCCCGGACCAGGGGACCTCCACCCTCATGGACACCATTGCCCTGCGGGCCCGGGACCGGGGCTACCCCCATTGGCGGACCCTGGCCACGGGCAAAAGCTTTGGCATTCCCCACAACATTTACGGCCTTTTGGACACGGGCAAACTCTTTGGCCTGCTCAAAACCCCGGAGGGGGAAACCGACCTGCAAATCAACGGGAAATCCACCCTGGTCACCGACAACATGGATAAACTCCATAAAAAGATCGGGGGGAAGATCCAGACCTGCGGCATGCCCACCACGGCCATCATGGCCTCCTTCAGAAGTTTGATATCCCATTACAAGGCCAAGGAAAAGGGATTGAACCTCATGATCATCGGCGGGCCCGATGGCCGCTTGGGGGGCAATGAACTCCTCTGCTTCCAGGGCCGCATCTGCCTGGCTGTGGACAACCGGGCCATCCTCTTTGACCCCAATGGACTGGACCGGAAGGAATTGGAAAAAATTGCCTTCACCGGCCGAACCCAACCCGGGATCAATGCCTTGGACTTCCCCGCAGACAAACTCTCTCCGGAGGGATTCAAGGTGGCGGCCACGGCCAAGCACCAGACCCTGCCCGACGGTACCCTGGTGGAGGACGGAGCCCTCTTCCACCGCAATTTCCTTTTTGACCCCGCCATGAACCGGTACGTGGCCCAGGCCAATATCCAGGTCTGCATGCCCTGCGGCGGATACAAGGAAGGGGTGAACCGGAAAAATGTCCAGGCCTTTCTGGACACCTTCAAGGAATTGCGCTTCATTGTGGAGGGGGCCAACCTCTTCTTCGACGATGCCGCCCGCCGCCACATTGCCCAAAAAACGGAAATCAAGCAGATCAAGGATGCCACCTCCAACAAGGGTGGAGTATATTCATCGGCCATTGCCGAGGTCCTCACCGGCTTTCTGCTCCGGGATGATTACGAGACCAAGCTGCTCAACGACAATAAAACCCGCTGTGCCCTGATCCGGGACATACTGGGCCAGGTGGAATCCTATGCCGCAGCGGAAACCGAGATCATCCTCAAACTCCACGACCAGAATCCCGACCTGCCCCTCTTTGCACTTTCCGACAAGGTGGGGGAAACCATTTTGGGTCTCCAGGAAAGAATCCAGGAAAAACTCAATGCCATCCTGCGCCAGAAAACCCTGGTCTGGAAGGTAATGGAGGCATACATTCCCAAGGTTCTCATCAAAAGCCTGGGTAAAAAACAGATCACGGCCATCCTCAATGCAGACCATATGCAGGAGTACAGGGACGCCTTGATCACAAAAAAACTGGCTTCCCTGGCATTTTATAGGTTCGGCCTGGAATGGGAAGCATTCCAGGAAAAACTGGAAGACGACTTCATCAAGACCCTGGGACAAATCGTAAAATAAGGGTCGACAAAATCCGGTTTTTCATATAAAAACAACCGATTAGCCGTAGACATCCATCCCCAGCCCCCATCCCTGACGTTGTTGAGAAACAGATAATACGATGTGGTAATACCACATCGTATTATGCTTTTTTTGCCTATCTGCCCAGAAAAATTTAAGAAAATTGAAAATATGATATTGGCAATGACATATGGTTTATGATAACGTCCGTTTTCAGCTCTTTCGCCACGCTTCCCCCCCAGCGGACATAGGAGTCTACGGTGTAGTACGGGATTCATCATTCCGTATGAAATCCGATTTCATGGAAATCGGATATTATGCCTTGATTAAATTTAAATACCTTACATCCTTAAAAAATGTGAGGCATGGAGACCTACGTTCAACAACACCGTTTGATGGAGACAATGAGTAACAACGCCGCTGCCATAACCCATCCAGGGATCATTGAAGAAATCGGGGAAGATCATATCTCTGTAAAAATTCTATCCCAATCCGCCTGTGCATCCTGCCACGCCAAAGGAGCATGCACCATGGCCGACATGGAAGAAAAAACCATCCGCGTAAGCGCCACGGATTCCCAGGAGTGGAAACCGGGCCAGAACGTGGATGTGCAAATGAAAAAAAGCCTGGGTCCCAAAGCAGTTCTGATGGGATACGTATATCCCTTTCTCATTGTTGTCATCGGCCTGGTCCTCTTCAGCGGGATTCTTCCCTCCGAGGGCATGGCCGGTCTGGCGTCCCTGGCATTGTTAATCCCCTATTACGGTTTTATTTACCTGATACGGGAAAAGCTTCAGAAAACCTTTACATTCGAAATCAAGCCCAGAATGATGTTTCACCCTTCGGAATAGCTTTTGTCAGCCCCAGGTCCCACTCTCGGTAGTATTTGCTAAGTGCCCATCCGGGCAAATATGACAACGAGTTGAACTACTGTCTGATCTAGCGTTTACCATGTGCGTGGTTTTGTATTTGGAAACGATCCCCTGTCCTGTTGGCATGGCCGGGGGACAAGATATTAAACATATGCCCGCCCCCGGCCATTGGTCGTGATTGGGGGCCGGCCATTGGTTTTACATTCATGAACTAAGGAGAGCAGACGCGTTTTGGATGCAGTAATTTATTATGCAGTGATTTCCCTCGGAACCATCGGGGTTTCAGCCGCAGTCATTCTGTTTTTTGTCGCTCGACAATTCCGGGTCATCGAAGACCCCAAGATTGATGCGGTGGAAGAAGTCTTACCGGGAGCAAATTGCGGCGGGTGTGGATTCCCCGGCTGCCGCGGGTTTGCCGAGGCCGTTGTAAATTCGGCCAATGAAAACCAGTCCATTGACGGGTTATCCTGTCCCGTGGGCGGCAATGAGGTCATGGGCCAGGTGGTGGACATCGTGGGTCTGGAGGCGGAGGAAAAAGCGCCCCAGATCGCCGTGGTCCGCTGTTCCGGTTCCCGGGCCAACGCCCCCCAGAAAATGGAATACGACGGTGCCCAGTCCTGTGCCTTTGTGAACAATCTGTTTGCCGGCGAAAGCGGATGTCCCAACGGATGTCTGGGATGTGGAGATTGTGTGGCCGCCTGTGGATTTGATGCCATTGCCATCAACCCAGAAACCGGGTTGCCCGAAGTCATGGACAATTGTGTGGCCTGTGGTGCCTGCGTCACCGCCTGTCCCCGCTCCATCATCGAGCTGCGCAACCGGGGCAAAAAGGAACGTCGCATCTTTGTTTCCTGCATGAACCAGGAAAAGGGCGGACCGGCCAAGAAAAATTGTGCCGTGGCCTGCATTGGGTGCGGCAAATGTCAGAAGGCCTGTAAATTTGACGCCATCACCCTGGAAAAAAGCCTGGCTTACATTGATTTTGAAAAGTGCAAGCTCTGCCGGAAATGTGTGGAGGAATGTCCCACGGGCGCCATCCATGCCCTGAATTTCCCGGCACGCAAACCCAAGGTCAAAAAAGCGGACGCCGCAGAACCCAAAGATGTGAAAGGACAGGGAAAACCGGAAAAATGAAAACCATATTGAAAACCTTTAAGCTCGGTGGTGTCCATCCACCGGAGAACAAGCTGTCCAATGGCCAGGCCATTGAATACGCCTCCCTGCCCAAACGGGTAATGATCCCCCTGGCACAGAACCTGGGCGCCCCGTCCCAGCCCGTGGTCAAAAAGGGCGACCGGGTCAAGGTGGGAACCCTCATTGGCCAGGGCCAGGGCTTTGTGGCCGCCAATGTGCATTCTTCGGTTTCCGGCAAGGTCTTTAAGGTGGACAAGGTTCTGGACGCCTCCGGTTACAAGCGTCCGGCCGTGATCATCAACGTGGAAGGGGATGAATGGGAAGAAGATATCATCCAGACCGAAGAGGTGATCAAAGAAATAGCCCTTTCCGAAAAGGAAATCATCGACCGGGTCCACGACATGGGTATTGTGGGCCTGGGCGGCGCCACCTTTCCCTCCCATGTCAAACTCATGGTTCCGGACGGAAAAAAGGCCGAATACCTGATCATCAACGCCGTTGAATGTGAACCCTACCTCACCGCCGACCACCGCATCATGCTGGAAAAGGGCGAAGAGTGTCTCATGGGTGTTCGCATCCTCATGAAGGCCCTGGGAACGGAAAAGGCCATCATCGGCATTGAAAACAATAAAAAAGATGCCATTCGCCACATGACCGAACTGGCCAAGGACGATGCCGGCATCAAAATCCAGGCCCTGAAGGTGAAATACCCCCAGGGTGGAGAAAAACAGCTCATCAAAGCCTGCCTCAACCGGGAAGTCCCCTCGGGCAAACTCCCCATTGAGACCGGCTGCGTGGTCAACAACATCGGAACCGCCTTTGCCGTTTATGAAGCCATCCAGCTCAACAAACCCCTCTTCGAGCGGGTGGTCACCATCACCGGTAAAAGCCTGAGACGTCCGGTCAACCTCATGGCCCGTGTGGGCACTCCGGTCTCCCACCTGGTGGAACTGGCCGGCGGGGTCCCCGACGACACCGGCAAGGTGGTCAACGGCGGTCCCATGATGGGCAAGGCCGTGACCAGTCTGGATATCCCCGTGGTCAAAGGCACCTCGGGCATCCTTTTCTTCCGTGAAGAGGAATCCAAACGGGTGGCCGTCTCCAATTGCATCCGCTGCGGCAAGTGCATGACCGCCTGTCCCATGGGACTGGAGCCCGTTGCCCTGTCCACCTATGTGGAAAACCAGATGTGGGACGAGGCCGAAACCCATAATATTATGGATTGTGTGGAATGCGGTTCCTGCCAGTATACCTGTCCGGCAGGCCAGCCCATCCTGGATCAACTCCGGGTGGGGAAAAACAAGGTGGGCCAGATCATGCGGTCCAGACCCCGGAAATAAAGAAAAGGAAATGACGATGAAGTTAACCATATCCGGATCCCCCCACGTTCACGGGGCGAATTCCACCCAGAAAATCATGTACGGAGTGGTCCTGGCCATGGTCCCTGCCCTGCTGGTCTCCGTATATTACTTCGGCCTGGCCGCTGTCCGGGTTACGGCCGTTGCCGTTGCCGCCTGCGTGGCCATTGAATGGCTGATCCAAAAATACCTCATGAAGGTCACCCCCACCCTTTCCGACGGCTCCGCCGTGGTCACGGGGATCCTTCTGGCCTTTAACCTTCCCTCCAACCTGCCGTCCTGGATCATCATCATCGGCGCCATTGCCGCCATCGGCATCGGCAAGATGTCCTTCGGCGGCCTGGGGAAAAACCCCTTTAACCCCGCCCTGGTGGGCCGGGTTTTCCTGCTCATCTCCTTCCCGGCCCAGATGACCTCATGGCCCGTGATTTCCGGAGTGGACGGCGTCACCGGCGCCACGGCCCTGGGCATCATCAAGGAAGGGTTGAAGAACGGGGAAGTCATGTCCGATCTCATGGCCCAGGTTCCCGGCTATGCCCAGGCCCTCCTGGGACAGATGGGGGGCTCCATGGGCGAAGTGTCCGCCCTGGCCCTGATCCTGGGTGCCCTGTACATGTTGATCAAAAAGATCATCACCTGGGAAATCCCCACCGCCTTTCTGGGCTCGGTGCTGATCTTCACCGGCATCCTCTGGATGGTGGATCCCAACCAGTACATCCATCCCCTCTACCATCTGGTCACCGGCGGCATGATGCTGGGTACCTTTTACATGGCAACGGACATGGTCTCCACCCCCATGACCCGCAAGGCCCAGCTGGTATTCGGCATGGGATGCGGCATCCTCACCGTGGTTATCCGCGTCTGGGGCGCCTATCCCGAAGGGGTTTCCTTTGCCATCCTCATCATGAATGCGGTGGCCCCCCTGCTGAACAAGGCATTCAAGCCCAAACGCTTTGGTGCGCCCACAGCTTCCTAGGGACGGATACAAACGAATTTATAAGGGAATATGAAAATGGCTAAGATCGAATCATCCTTTAAAAATATGGTATTGGCCCTGCCCATTAT
>JAKSBM010000140.1 GCA_022361135.1 Desulfobacterales bacterium
ATCCCGGGTTGCGAACCCCCTTTGAGGTGGAACGCCTCATGGAGCGGGTGAGTTTTGAAAACGAAGCCCTGATCCCCACCGAGGCCGACCAGGGCTGGTGGCGGGATCTCCACCGGGTCTACGGAGAAATCCGGGACCTGGCAGCCACTGTGGATTTGGAAAACTCGGAATCCTTGGCCGAATTCAAGGAATCCCTTTCCACCCGATTCAATGTCAACGGAGGGCCGGAGAATTTACCTGCCCGGAATCGGGTTGAGTTCTCCTCGGAAAATGGGTTTGAAACCTGGCGGGGGAGTTCTGAATTCAGCGTGCCCGACGGGTGGAAGCCCGGGGATGCCCTGGACGGATATTCCGTGGATTCCCCCTCCCATGGGCGGTATCGTTACACCAGCACCAACGGCCTGTCCACGGAATTGCCCCAGACCTTTGACATCGCCTGGAACGGCAATCCCTGGCCCCCGGATGCGGTTACGGCCGTGGACCATTCCACATGGAATTCCGACAATCTTCAAACGGTTCAGTTCATCACGGAGCAGGGCAAGGTGGTCCAGGTGGAGGTCCCGTCGGATGGTCTGATTCAATCCTCGGTGGATTCCGGCACCCTGGTCTATGGAGTACCGGGATACGGGGAGAGCCGCCTGGTCATCAACCTCAACGATTTTGTGGATGGGAATGGAGAGTTTATCATGGACCCGGGCCAGGCCGTGATCAATGCTTTCCAGGAATTGGAAGTGGTCTCAAACACCGAGACCGGGGCCGGACTCATGTCCTACCTGGATCAGTCCCCTGGGTTCGAGGCCGGCTTTTTCAGCAATGCCAACGAGGTGCCCAGCCTGGGACCCTCCGGGGAATACGGTCTGGGGAGCATCCCCCTGGATCGTTTGGCCATTGAAGGAACCACCTCCACGGTCTACCGGGTGGTGCCGCCCTCGGCCGCCGAAGCCGGTGCCACTACCTTTGAACTCTTTGATCAATCCATCCAGGAAGTCTATCTACCCGGGCGCTTCGACGGGTTGGCCAAGGGGGGGCTGTTTGCCGGTTATAAAATTGCTGGTGCGGCCGTGGCATCCGCCGAAGGAGAAATTTTTCAGGACACCTTCACCATGTCCCAGGAGAGCATTGCCCGCATTTCCGGCTATGTTAATGCCATGGCCGACAGCCTGGGCATGCCCCACTACGGCCGGATTACACGGAGCCGGGTGGAATCCGGCAGCGTACCCCTGCCCGAAGATACGCCCTTCACCGGCTTCAGGGGGCAGCCGGCATCGCCCTGGCGGATTTCCCAGATCAATGCCAGGAATCGGGTCTATGCCCTTTTTGTGGAAGAGATGAACAAGCTGGGTATTCCCATGACCCTGGAAAGCCTCTTCACCGGAGATATCCATACCAATATGCTCAAGGCCTATGACGGCGCAAGGACCTTGGCTGACACGGAAACACTGAACACCCTGGAGGCCTTGATTCATCAAGGGGAGGTGCTGGATGGACGGGGACTTATGACCGAGTCCGAAGATCAATTGCATCGGCCCGCCATTCCGGACAATCGCACCGATGGGGAATGGCGAACCCATGCCCTGGAATCCTGGACCGAATCCCTGGAGCGGGCAAATGACCATAATTACGCCCAGATGAAGATGGAAGAGCTCCAGACCCTGTTTGAATCCCCCGAGGGTCGGGCCGGTTTTTTTTCCTGGCTGGAACATGAAATGCGCAGCCAAACCCCTGGAGGGTTTTCCCAGCAAATTTCACCCATGCTGGAGGATATCTCCATGCGGGGAGCCTTGGACTATGGCGGTCCGGGCAGTGACATCGGCCTGTGGCTGGAATCCGTCGGGGATATATTTCCCGACCACGTGGAAGTTCTCCGTAGGAATTTTGATTGGGTGGACCAGTATTTTGAGGATACCCCCTTTGTTTCCCCCACGGATGAAGCCTATGGCAAACACATTTATCTCATGCTGGAACCCAAGGATGTGGTGGTGAAAAACGGGGGCTGGACCACATTTGAGCAGCACCGGGAGAACAGTGTGCTCATGGCCTGGAATGGTAAAAAGTTTGAGGTGGTGGC
>JAKSBM010000958.1 GCA_022361135.1 Desulfobacterales bacterium
TGGTGGAGACCTTTTGGGAAGCGGTGAAATCCGCCTGGACCATCTCCTGCTTCAGATTCAGCCCCGCCGCCACCACACCGGCATTCTGACGGTCGGCAAAGGGCAGGGTGGTGGAGGCCAGGTAAAGGGCGTCCAGCTCCTGTTTATTCTGACCGCGCAGGCAGTCCCGGGACGCGGCCACGGCCATGGTCAAACTGTCTTCGTCCCAATTACACAGGGAGCGTTCCCCCTGGGCCACGGCCATGATGGCCGGGGCAAACCAGGCCATGGATTGAACAACGCTGGACCGGCTCAGCCTGAGTCGCGGAATATATGCACCATATGAAGTTATACCAATCATGATTCCTCCTGTTCGTCTGCCTGATATTAAGGGGTTAATTTTCCCATGACCTCGCCCACCATGTCGTTGAGCTGGTCGTACACCCGGGCCCCCTCCATGGAGGAGATGTCGCCCATGGCCTGCTGGATGGCTTCGGCAGTGGGGATTTCAGGCCCCATGACCCGCCCCGGTCCGGTCATGATGGCGGCCCGGTTGAAACAGCCCATGCCCACATTGAAAATCTGACCGTTGGCCGGACAGACGTCCGAACTCAGCAGCAGGGTCATGGGGGCCACGAATTCGGGCTTCATCTTTTCAAACAGATCCGGGGGAAGGATGTCCTCGGTGAGTCGGGATGCGGCCAGGGGCGCCACGGTGTTCACCTTGATATCATGCTTGGCCCCTTCCAGTTTCAGGGTGTTCATGAATCCGGTGAGGGCCAGTTTGGCTGCGGAATAATTGGTCTGGCCGAAGTTGCCGTAGAGGCCGGCGGCGGAGGCGGTGAAAATGATCCGACCATAGCCCTTTTCCTTCATGATCTGGAAGGCCGGGCGGGTGACATTGTAGGCCCCGTTCAAATGGACATCCAGGACGGCGTTCCAATTGTCCGGTTCCATTTTGGTGAAACTCTTGTCCCGGAGGATGCCGGCATTGTTGATGAGGATGTCGATGGTGCCGAAATGTTCCAGGGCGGTTTGGACAATGGCCTTTCCCCCCTCCTCCGTGGCCACATTGTCAAAATTGGCCACGGCCTGACCACCGGCGGCCTTGATTTCATCCACCACGGCCTGGGCCGGGGTGGTGGAGGCACCGGATCCGTCCCGGGCGCCGCCCAGGTCATTGACCACCACCTTGGCGCCCCGGCGGGCCAGTTCCAGGGCATAGACCTTGCCCAGGCCGGCGCCGGCTCCGGTGACCACGGCCACCCGGTCGTCAAAGCGGATGTATTCGGCATTGGATTCCCCATATTCAAAGACCCCATTGGTGATGATCTCTTCCTTGGTCTCCTTGTTCACCACCTTCCACAGGGCCTGCCCTTCTTCGGTCTTCCAGATCAGGGTTTCAATGGCCTCGCCGGGGTAAAGGGTTCTGGAAAAACGGCAATCCATGCGCCGGGCCTGTTCCGGAGTTCCGGGAATCAGGGAACCCAGGAGGGCGCGGCAGGCGTATCCATGGGTGCAGAGTCCGTGCATGATGGGCTTTTCAAAACCGGCGGCCTTGGCAAATCCCGGGTCCACGTGGAGCTGGAACACATCACCGGACAAACGGTATAGCAGGGGCTGGTTATCACTGGGGAAGCCATCCACGCAGAAGTCGGGATCCCGGTCGGGGAAAACAAAATCTTCGGCCGGGGCCTGGGGACCGCCGAATCCACCGTCCAGGCGGGAAAATATGGTGGCCTTATTGGTGTAGAGTTTCTGCCCGTTGGAATGGAAGGTATCAAATTCCGCCACGATGAGGGCACCCTTGTCGCCTTTGTCGTAGATGTGGGTGATGGCCCCTTCCGTGGTCAGGGTCCCCTCCGGGGGAATGGGGTTGTGGAAGGTCAATTCCTGCTCTCCGTGGAGGATACCGGCCATGTTGAGATTGGCCGATTCCGCAATGGAGGAAATAAAATTGAAATCTGCGATTGCCGCAATGGAAAAACTGGGCAATACCTTGAGATCTTTTTCGTAACAATACTCCAGCTCGGAAAAGCCGGAACCGACGCCCATCGCATAGAGGACCACATCATTCCAGGTGTAGTCCCGGGTATGGGGGCCGATCTTCTTTCCGATGGATTCCATGTTTAACGCCATGCCGTATCTCCTTCAAATAGTAAAAAAGAACTGCTCCATGAACCGGTGAAAACGACTGCCAGGGAAAAACAAATTGTTGAAACGCTTTAGCTGAACATCGATCGTTGGAATTGATCACTGCAATTGTAAGTAACACTTACTTACGTACCCTCTCCTACCAGGAAAATTTTTCAAGTGTCAAGAAAAATTTTAGATTTAGGGATCAAGACCCATGTTTTCACAGGGGTTAACATCGTTCTCCCCCTTGGGTTACCTTGACACTCCAAAATGTAAGTGCTACTTTCTCCATCCAGATAATTCAAACGGCAGGAGAAAAGGAAAGCCCATGGCAGGACCCAAAAAACAGGAACCATCAGCCCCGCCCAGTAAACTTAAACTGGCCAAAGCCTTAAAAATCCTGTTGGAAGAAAAAAGCTTTGCCGCCATCACCACGGCGGAAATCTCCCGAACCGCCGGAGTGAACGAAGCATTGATCTACCGCCATTTCAAAGATAAAAGGGGGGTCCTCCACCATGTCCTCCACGATTACATGGTGGCCTTTCAAACGGAAATCAACCGGCAGTTGAAAACCACCTCCGGTGCCTTGAATAAACTCCGGGTCCTCATCAAGGAACAAATCCGCATGTACGACACCAACCGGGTCTTTGCCAAGATCCTCCTTTTGGAAGTGCGGAATTTCCCCGGATATTTTGAAAGTGATACTTACCAATTGGTAAAATCCCACGGCCGCTTCCTCACCGCCATCATCAACGAAGGGGTGGAGGCCGGGGAAATCCGGGACGACATTCCCCTCTCCCGCATGCGCAACCTGGTCCTGGGGGGCATTGAGCATTTCTCCATGTCCCCGGTGATTTTCGGCCATCCCATGGATGTGGAATCCGTGGGGGAAGACCTTTGCGAACTGATTTTCTCCGGACTCCAACGCCGCCCGTAACACCGAACCCACCACCACCGCTTTTCCCTTACAAATTAAACACTTGCTTCCTGCCGCCCCGGGTGTATGATTCAAAAAATCCCCGCTCCATTCCCCGGGCAGGGACCCCAAACCCGTTTGAATCGTGAAACCAAAGGAGGTTGGCATGGCAGACAGGTATTTCATCGATCCCCATTGTCATTTTTTCAACATCGACGACATTCCCATCATCCCCACGGCAACGGCCCAATTGCCCGTGAATTCCATCCTGGTCCTGGGCCTTTTCTTCAAAAAAGCGACCCTCAAGGCCCTGGACCGCTTTAAACCCTTTATCCAATTCTTTGAAAACAATCGGCAGAGCAACCTGGAATCCCATGTGTCCGGAATCTGGGAAACCATTGATCCGGCCCAATTCCAGGGGGTGATCCTCACCCCATTGATCATGGATTTCTCCCTGATCGAAGAGAGCCGGGAAAACCTGGGGGACCAGACGGAAAAACTGGTGAACGCCATACAAAAGGTGGACAGCCAACTCCAGGCCCAAAGGGCCAAGGTATTTCCCTTCCTGGGAATGGATCTGCGCCACTTCAACCATTGCACCAATTCCCAACAGGTGGCCCACCGGATCCGGGAATTATCCCTGGACCATCTGGACCCGGCGGCCTATCAACACCCCGGCCTGTCCCAGGTGGGCGGGATGGAAAACGGTACCATACTAGGCATCAAACTCTATCCCCCCATCGGCTTCTCCCCCTTCCCGGACAATCCGGCCCACCGGCGGGGCAGTCAATGATTCTTTGACCTTTGCGGAGAAAAACAAATCCCCATCACCACCCATTGCCAGGGATTGGAGGCCGGCTCCTACCGCCCGGCCGACGTGGACGCCGATGAACTGGACACCCTCACCCATCCCCAGAATTGGCAACGGGTCCTGAAGGAACGACCGGACCTGCGCATCAACTTCGCCCACTTCGGCGGGGAGCAACTGGTTAGGGAAACTTTTTTCAAGCCCAGCCAGCCGTACGCCTGCAAGCCGCCGCGGGACACCTGGGTCTGGGACATCGTTGAAATGTTGAAGGCCTACCCCAACACCTACGCCGACATCTCCGCCTTTGATTTCACCAAAACCACCCCGGCCAAGGCCCTGGGGGTTATGCTCATCCTTGATCACAACGGCCTCTTGGACGAATATGTGAAACTTCCCCCCAGCGGCGGCAGCTGCCACCGCCTCCGGGACAAGCTCATGTGGGGCTCGGACCTCCCCATGACCCTCAAGGACAATCCCAGGGGCTACCCCCAACTCTTCCCCAAATTCACCCAGATCCTGGACCTGGAAGGGGCCCGGGAAAACCTCAAGGCATCCACGGCCTACGGCGACATGGAGCTGGACATCCCCGAACAAAAGGAGCTCATACAAGATCTGGTTTCCACCAATCCAGCTCGATTTCTCTTTTCATAGGGGAGTAGCCATCCATTGGTCTCAAACTGACCGTTTCCCGGCCCCTTCCCGGGGCCGGGTTTTTCCATGAATAGAATTCATGCCCCCCCATGAAAACAATGCGTTTTACCTATCCCACGATCTATGGATACTATTCCTCCGGACAAAAACCCTGGGGAGATTTTCCCCATCCAATGCCAAGGAGAAACCATGGGTCTTGAATTCAACAACGACACCTGTTCGGGCTGTAAAGCCTGCCAGTTGGTCTGCTCTCTGCAGAACCTGAAGGTGATCAATCCGGCCAAAGCCCTGCTGAACGTATATGGGAAATTCCCGGTTCCGGGGAAATATTTTGTGGACATCTGCACCCAATGCGGGGACTGCGCCAAAGCCTGCCCCCAGGGGGCCATCACCCTTAAAGCCGGGGCCTACCGCATCAACGCCAAGGCCTGCGACGGCTGTCTGGCCTGTGTGGACGCCTGTTCACTAGGCCTGGTTCGCGTGGACGACCAGGGCCGCCCCCACAAATGTATCAACTGCCGCCAATGCGCCCAGGTCTGTCCCCGGGACGCCTTGACCTTCACCTAGAGAGGAGACAAAACCATGCTTTACGGATATGCAGGATATACCCTGAGGGTGGATCTCACCTCGGGCCAGGTAAAAAAGGAAGCCTTGAAAGAGGAATGGGTGGAGGACTACATCGGCGGTCGTGGATTCACCGCAAAAATCCTCTACGATGAAAACCCGGCCGGGGTGGAACCCTTTTCCCCGGACAATCGTTTCATCATTGCCATGGGCCCCTTGAGCGGCCTATTCCTCCCCGCCTCGGGCAAAACCCATTTTGCCACCAAATCCCCGGCCACGGGGGGGTACGGCGATTCCAACATGGGCGGCCACTTCGGGGTGAACATGAAATATGCGGGCTACGACGTCACCATCCTTACGGGGAAGGCGGCCCAGCCCTCCTACCTATACATTGACAACGACCAGGTGGAAATCCGTCCGGCCCAAGCCTATTGGGGCAAGGGAAGCACCGAGGTGGAATCGGCCATGAAGGAAGAGCTGGGGGAAGATTTCCAGATCCTCACCATTGGCCAGGCCGGGGAAAAATTGGTGAATTTTGCCTGCATTTCCCACGATTTCGGCCGCCAGGCCGGTCGCATCGGCATCGGTGCCGTCCTGGGCTCCAAAAATATCAAGGCCATTGCCGTACGGGGAACCCAGAGCATCCCGGTCTTTGACCCCAAGGGATTGCTGAAAAAAGGAAAAGAAACCTACGCCGCCTGCCGGGAAAAACCCGGATTCACGGGCTGGACCCCCGAGGGCACCGCCGGAATCACCAATTGGTGCAACGATGTGGGGGCCCTGCCCACCCGAAATTTCCAGACCAGCCATTGCGACTATGCCGACGACATCAACGGCAAGGCCATCCTCAAGGAACTGAAAATCACGGACAAGGGCTGCTTTGCCTGCCCCATTCCCTGCGGGAAATACGGGGTGGCCAAGACCGAACTGGGAAAGGTTTACGTGGAGGGACCCGAATATGAAACCCTCTCCCTGGTGGGTTCCAATTGCGAACTCTCGGACATCCACGGCATTGCCCATGCCAATTATGTCTGCGACGAACTGGGCCTGGACACCTGCTCCGCCGGAGTGGTGGTGGGCTTTGCCCTGGAATGCTATGAAAAGGGGCTCATCAGCCGGGAAGAAATGGGGATGGATGTGAAATGGGGGGATTTGAAATCCATTGTCCACATCCTGGAAATCATCTCACGCCGGGAGGGCATTGGCGATGTCCTGGCCCTGGGGGTCAGGGATGCAGCCAAGGTCATCGGCCAGGGCAGCCATAAATTTGCCATCCACGTCAAGGGACTGGAATGGACCGGGTATGAAGCCCGTAACGCTCCGGGAATGATGCTGGGCTACATGACCGCCGACATCGGCGCCCACCACGGCCGTTGCTGGGTCCTGGGGGCCGACGTGGCCACGGCCGCCGGCGGGGACGAAAATGCCACGGTCCACGACCTCATCTCCGGTGGGGCCGACTTCGAATCCATTCCCAAGTCCGATCATCGGAATGTGGTGCCCCGGGTTTTAAACTCCCAGCACCTCCGCCCCGCATTCGACATCCTGGGGACCTGCCGCCTCCAATACATGGAAATCGGTCTGGAAACCGAATATTACGAAGAACTCTACTATTATGCCACCGGAAAAAAGCTGGACTTCCAAAAAGACCTGCTCAAACTTTCGGAAAAAATCTGGCACCTCAACCGCATGTTCAACGCCCGGGAAATCCCGGACTTCGGCCGGAAGTACGATTATCCCCCGGCCCGGTTCACCGAGGAACCCATCCCCAGCGGCCCCAACAAGGGCCACATCATGGACCAGGAAGTCATTGAGGAAATGTTGGACACCTATTATGCGGCCCGGGGCTGGGACGACAATGGGATCCCCACTCCGGAAACCCTGGCCGCCCACGGGTTGAAGCTGTGAAGCTGAGGGTGGTTCTGGCCAACAGCCTCCTCTGCCTCCTGGAGGATGCCGGGACCACGGCCCGGGAGTCCTGTGTCCTGGATATGGACGAGCCCTGCACCCCCCGGGATGTGCTGGCCGCCCTGGGCATCAGCCCGCTTTTGGTGCCCATGATCCTGGCGGGTCAAACCCGGGTTACCCTGGACACGGAGCTTGACGGCCGGGCCGCCCTCACCCTCCACGGCCCCCTGGCCGGCGGATGAGCCGAAAATTCCACGGCAAGATGCCAATCACCCCCTGGCCATGGCAGGGTGTGCGGTTAGGGATTTGAGATGGGTGATGAGAACCTTGAATGCCTTTTTCTCAAAATTCCGCCGCTTGAGGTAGATGTTGATCTGGTCGGTGCGGGGACGGATTTCCGGGAAAAGTTCCACCAGGTCACCGGACTCCAACTCGGATAGCACGGGATACCGGGGGACAAACCCCACCCCAAGGGACTCCAACACCCCGGTGATGATTCCCCGGACCGAGGCCACCTGGATGACCCGGCCGGCACCGAAACCGACCCCGGGATCCAGGGCGGAAATAAAATTCTGCCACCAGTCCAAAGCCTTGTCAAAGGAAAGCAGGGTGCATTGATTCAGATCCCGGACCTCGGAGATCCGGTTTTCAGCCAGATATTGGGGGGAGGCAATGACCACATATTCCTCATCCATGAGGGGAAGGGTCACCAGATCTTCATGGCGATGGGGGACACAGTCCACAACGAGGTCCAGCCCATCGGCCAACAAAGGGGCCAACAGGTCTGGACCCAGGGTGAAATCGATGTGGTAATTGGGATGGCGCCTCAAAAAGGCTCCCATCCCCCCCATGAGGACGGTGGAGCCGAACTCCACTGGTACCCCCAGACGCAGGGAAATGGGATGGTCCCCCCGGGACCGAAGCCCTTCCAGGGCCTCGTCCACCCGGGAAAAGATCCCGGCGCAGCGCTGGTGGAGGAATTCCCCCTCCCGGGTGAGACAGAAGCGGCGGCTGCTCCGATCGATCAATTGGACCCCCAGATCCAATTCCAGCTTTTTAATGGCGTGGCTCACCGCGGACTGGGTGAGGCAAAGCATGTCGGCGCAACCGGTGTAACTTTTGCAGCCGGCCAGGGTATGAAAGGTTTTCAACTTGTTCAAATCCATCTGTCCCTCCTATGGGTATAAAGGGAGAAAATACCACAGCACAGGGCCGGGGACAATGGTCAGCTCCCCGGGAATCCCCACCCAGGATTTGGGGTATTCCAGGAGAAAAAAATGGGATATAGTATGACTTTCACAATGGAGAGTATCATGCGCACCGAGGAATTGAGTCTGGAGACGGTTTTGTCCCCAGCCCTATGCAAAATCTGGGATCATTCTCTCATGGGTGTCATGGTCATCGACGCCCAGGGAGTCATCTGTTATATGAATCGACTGCTGGTCCGCACCGACGACCTCCAGGGTGAAGACATCATCGGTCAAAAGATGATCCGTTTCTATCCCCTGGAACGGGACTGCCACCTCTCCATCCAGACCCTGGAAACCGGCCGCCCCATCATCAAAAAAACCATTGTCTACTACACCCGGAAAAAAAAGCTGGTCAATTCCCTCTGTTCCTCCTTCCCCCTGATCCACCGGGGACGGGTCCAGGGGGTGATCCACTTTTCCCTGAACCTCCAAACCAGCCAAAACCTTTTGGAGCGCCACGGAACTCCGGTGGGGGACGCCCTGCCCCTGCCCATGGAAAACCAACCCTACACCTTTGCCTCCCTCATCGGGGAGAACCCCGGCTTCCGCAATGTGGTGGACCAGGCCCAATCGGCCAGCCAGACCCCCTTTAACGTCTTTGTGGCCGGGGAAAGCGGCTGCGGCAAGGAACTCTTTGCCCAGGCCATCCACCAGGCCTCCCAGCGGGCCGGTCGCCCCTTTGTTCCCATCAATTGCGCAGCCATCCCGGACAACCTCCTGGAGACCACCCTCTTTGGCACGGCCAAGGGGGCTTTCACCGGTGCCATTGACAAACCCGGCCTTTTGGAGGAAGCCCAGGGAGGCACCCTGCTCCTGGACGAACTCAACTCCATGTCCCTGGAACTCCAGGCCAAACTCCTCCGGGTGATCCAGGAAAAGAAGATCCGCCGGGTGGGCGCCCTAAAAGAGATCCCCGTGGCGGTGAGTTTCATCTCCACCTGCAACATTTCCCCGGCCCGAGCCCTGGACCAGGGACTGATCCGGGCCGATCTTTTTTACCGCCTGGCCGTGGTGGTCCTGGAGATCCCCCCCCTGCGCCAACGCATTTCAGACATCCCCCTGCTCTGCCGCCATTTCCTAAAAATCCTGGCCAAGCGGTGCACCTGCGATGCCCAACCCCGGACCATCACCCTCTCCCCCGGGGTGAAGGAACTCTTCAATGCCTATCCCTGGCCGGGCAATGTCCGGGAACTGGAACACGCCCTCAAGGCCGCCACCGCCGCCCTGGGGGAAGGAGAGATCATAGAGCCCGACCATTTGTCCGCCTATTTCATGGACAATTACCAAAAACAGGTCCAGGAACGCGTCAGATCCGGGGAGACCGGAGAGTCCCAGCCCAGGCAACCATTGCCCGGCATGGACCTTCCCACCGGAGGTACCATGGATCTCAACGACACCCTCAGATCCCTGGAAGCCCGATACATTCGGAATGCCCTGGACCGGGCCGGGTACAATATTTCCAAAGCCGGCCGCTTCCTCAACCTCTCCCCCCAGGCCCTCCGGTACAAAATCCGCCGCCTGGGCATCCAAATCCCCCGGGATTAGCATGGAATGGAACCCGGGCAATGGAAATTGAAAATTTCTTCCAAGATTTAAAAATTTTTTTAAGCTTTTAAAGATATTTTTAATCCACCCCCTGATACACCAGCTAAAGAGCACGCACAAAACACCCTATAAAATCAAGGAGATAAACCTCCCAGCAGCCGCAACACCTTACCTGGCACAGGCCTTGTAATAGAGATATGTGAACCGGGGCTATCACCGGCCCCCCAGCCCATGAAGGAGCATGAAAATGACATATATGGATCGAATCACCACGTTGCGGGACCGGGTGGTCAATGCCACCCCCACCATGGACATTGAAAATGCCCTGATCCTCACGGAAAGCTTCAAAAAAACCGAGGCTCTCCCCAGGGAAAATCGCAAGGCCCAGGCATTCAAAGATGTATGTGCCCAAAAAACCATCACCATCTGGGACCAGGAACTCATCGTGGGTTGCTCCGGGAAAATGCCCCGGGGCGGCGTCCTCTGCGCCGATGTCTGCTGGTCGGTGCTGGACAAGGAGCTGGAAACCATTTCCAACCGCCCCTACGACCCCTTCTACATTTCCGAGGAAGACAAAACCAAATTCAAGGAAGTGATCAAGCCCTATTGGCAGGGCCGGTCCAACTTTGAAAAATGGGAGGCCCAGGCCCCCCAGGACATCGTGGACCTCAAGGAAAACGCCGTCATCTACATTGACAGAAAGGCCGTGCGCGGCCCGGGGGAACTCACCCCCCATTACGCCGAACTGCTTTCCGAAGGCATGGAAGGCATCATGGCCTACATTGAAAAGAAAAAGGCGGAATACGACCTGGCCAAGGCCAA
>JAKSBM010000866.1 GCA_022361135.1 Desulfobacterales bacterium
CCTGGTGGGAGTCGGTGCCAAGGCAGGCCTTCTGGATGAAAGGGGGCGGCTGCCCCGGGCCAAGAAAGCCCTGATGGCCGATGCCGTGGGCACCACCTTCGGGGCCATGATCGGCACCTCCACCGTGACCACCTTTGTGGAAAGTGCTGCCGGCGTGGCCGAGGGCGGTCGCACCGGTTTGACTTCCCTGACTGTGGCCCTGCTCTTTTTCCTTTCCCTCTTCCTCTCCCCCCTGTTTTTGATGATCCCCACGGCAGCCACGGCACCGGCCCTGGTCATGGTGGGCTTTTTCATGCTTTCCCCCATCACGAAAATTGATTTGGAAGACCCCACCGAAGCCCTGCCGGCCTTTGTTACCTTTTTGATGATGCCCCTGACCTACAGCATCTCCGAGGGCATTGTATTCGGCATGCTCTCCTATGTTGTGGTTAAAGCGCTTTCCGGAAAGACCAAGGATGTGACCCCGGCCATGTACCTCATTGCCGCCATCTTCATTGTGAAGTTCCTCATCTAATCCGGTGGGCCCGGGGCTGTGACTTCCCGGATCGGTTCCTCCAATGGAGGGCTGGGATTGAAAACAAAAAACCCGCCCGGTGCAATTGCGCCGGGCGGGTTTTTTTATGGGCAAACCAGGGCTTTCTCAGGACCCCGGTTCTGGGGTGGGCTTATTTATTGTTCTTAAAGTAGTTCCGGGTTTCCCGTACGATGACCGGGGTGAGCAGGAGCAGGCCCACCAGGTTGGGGATGGCCATGAGGCCGTTGAAGGTGTCCGAGAGGTTCCAGACCAGGTTGAGCTTGGCCACGGCCCCCACGCCGATGAAGAAAACAAAGATGATGCGGTAGGGCTTCACCGCACCGGTACCAAAAAGGTATTCAATGGATTTTTCCCCGTAGTAGCTCCATCCCAGGATGGTGGAGTAGGCAAAGAGGATGAGGCCGATGGTCACGATGTAGGCCCCGCCGGGGATGCCGGTCTGGAAGGCCAGGGTGGTGAGTTCGGC
>JAKSBM010000495.1 GCA_022361135.1 Desulfobacterales bacterium
GATCATGGGGTTGTCCACCAGGGAGCGGACCATGGCAATGTCCTCTTCCCCCTGGATGTGACGGCCCAGCTCAGCAATGCGGGCATCCAGTTCCAGGCGGCGGTTTCGGGCCTCCAGATACTTATTGTTGAACTCCACGATCTTCTGTTCGGCCATCTTCTGCTTGCCGGTGATGGAAAACACCCGGTTCTGCTGCTTATAGTCGAAGAAGGCCTTTTCCGCGGCCTCCAGCTTTTTCCGCAGGCCGAAAAGCTCGGCATTCATCCACTCCAGGGTCTGTTTGGAGGCGTCCATTTTATTGGCCAGGTTGAATTCGATGTAATTCCGGGCCAGGGCATTGGCAATGTCTGCGGCCAATCCGGGATTTCTGTCCTTGACCCGGATGGTGAGCAGACGGGTGTCCCGCACCTGCTGGATGCAGATCTTTTCCTGGAGCATTTCCACCAGGGCCTGCCATTCCTCCTGCCGGGACACCGGTGCCTCGGGCACGCCCACCACCCGCAAAAGATTCTCCTTCATGACCTTGACCAGGGCCCGGACCGGATGGATCTCCAACTCTTCATAGACCTCCTCCAGGTCCAGGGAATGGATGAGCCGCTCGATGACCGGCTGGGACTTGATGAGCTTAAAGTGGGTGTTAAAGGTCATGGTCTGTGAGACATAGTTCTCATAGTCGGTGCGCTCCCCGGTGATGGGGGAGGCCGAATTTTCCTTGTCGATGATGACCTTGGCCGAGGATTGGTAAACCGGCTCGCTGAGAAAGGTAAAGGCCACCCCCAGGATGAGAAAGGCCGTGGTCACGGCCAGGATAACGGCCCGTTGCTTCACCAGCACCATGAGATAATCGGAAATATGAATTTCCTTTTCCTGAATCTGTCTTTCCACGGCAGCCTCCTATAACCAGGACTCGGGGATGTGGATGCGGTCCCCGGGGATGAGAAGCAGATCTTCGGCATCACCGGTCTGGACCTTTTCCAAATTAAGATTAATGGTTTCCTGCCCCCCCTGGGTGCGGCGGATGACCCGGGCCCGGTTGGGGGCGGCAAATTTATCAAACCCCCCGGCCATGATGCAGGCGGCCAGGGCGGTGAGACCGGGCTGGAAATCAAATACCCCGGGCTTTTTCACCTCGCCCTGGACATAAATTTTCACACTGGATTGATTCATCTGGGTATTCAAAGGAATGTAAACCGTATCCCCGGAACGGAGGATATGGTTCTCCGCCATGTTCCCCTGGTCCAGCATGGACTTGAGGTTCACCTGGATGGGTTCCATGCCCGGGGGGATTTCCCCCATATCCAAAGCAACCTCCTTGGATTTTCCCGGGGTGCCCCTGAGGATGTAGGCAATGTTCCCCCGTTCGGGCAGCACCCCGCCGGCCGAGGCAATGAGATCCATGACCGTGGGGGTGTAATCCAGCTCAAACATGCCGGGATTTTTCACGGCACCGGAAATGAAAAACTGGAGACTGTGGTACTCCTTGATCTGCAAATGGACCTGGGGGGCCACAAAATAATCCGCAGCCAGGGGGCGGGTGATTTGCTGTTCCAGGGCATCCAGGGTGAGACCGACGGCCTTGACCCGTCCGATGAAGGGCACATTAACGTGGCCGTTGCCCCCCACCACCATTTCGGTTTCCACCTGTTTTTCCCCACCGGCCATGATGGATATAACCAGAACATCTTCGGATCCCAGGCGATAACCGGTTTCACCACCGGCCCCCTGGGCCTGGGCCGCGCCCATCCAGAGGACCAGGCTCCCCAGAACCACGGCCCAAAAAATCAAATGTTCACTTAAACGCTGTTGAAACATGCCCTGCCCCTGTGTTTTCCGGTTCCGGACCTGGGCCCGGAACCGGAGGGTTTCAGACATTGGGGGCCTAGCGGGCACCCATGTCGTAGTTGAATTTCACATTGACCATGAAATAGGTGTTGGTGAAATCATATCCATCTTCATTGGAATCCCGGTCCTCCATGCCCCCTTCCATGCCCCAGGAAAGGGCGTCGTTGATGAGATGATCAACGGCCAGGGAAGCATTCCATCGGTCGTCTTCACGGGCGGAGGTTTCATAGTCGGCATTCTGGTACCAGCCGGCCAGGGTGAGGTTTACCTTTTCAAAGAAGAGGCGGCTCAATGCCGCATCCACCCGGGTGGCTTCGTAATAGGTGTTGCCGGAACCGGCGTCGTTGAGGTTTTTCCCCACGGCAAAATAGATGGAGGTTTTGGGATATCCCACGGCATCGGCCGGATTCTGTCCGGCGACGGCAAAACGCCAGGCAACGGTGTCCAGATCTCCACCGGGCAGGGTCTGGTCAAATTCACGGTTCTGGTACCCCGCCCCCAGGCTGAAGGTGAGGAAATTGAATTGCTTGTTCAGATTCACCATGAACTGGCGGGAGTCATAATCGACGGATGCCCGATGGTAATCCCGGTTCCAGGCCTGGATGTCCAGGTCCACGGAGGTGCGGGAATTCAGGTAATAAAAGAGGTTCAAGCTGCCCCTATTTTCCTCGGAGTCCTCCCCCTTGCCCGGGGCATCATCGGTGTAATCGGTGATCTGGTTCACATAGGACAGCCCCACACCGAACTTGTCACCCAGGTTGTAGACCACACGGGGGCTGAACCGGTTCAGCTTATACTTGTACCGGTCCACGGCATTGGAAGCGGCATCGGAGTTGGCCGGATCCCGGGTGCTCCAGAAGAGGTTGTCCACCCCCACCAGCAGGCGACGGGTGATGCGGGACTCCACGGAAAAATCCGCCCGGTGCTCCACATAATCAAAATCATCGGCGCTGAGTTCACCGGCCAACAGGCTGTCCCGATCGTCGTATCTCAGGGCGTTGGCATCATAATCCAGGCTCAGTGTGGTCTTATCCGTGGTATAGCCAAAGGTGAACCCCGGCTTCAGGGAGTAGGTATAGACACTTTTTTCACGGGTATCGGCCCGATGGAAATTATCGTCCCAACGCCATTGGGCATCCACCCGGGGGGCAATGATCATCTGGCCCTGTGCCGCGGCCGGCAGGGGGCTGAGGGAAAACAGAAAAATCACAGCCAGGGAAAGGGCAGCTGTAAATAGTGACAGGGTCTTGCGTTTCATATTCATCTCCATAAAATTCCAGACATTGGGGTTAGGGACTGGCCACCTTATCCGAGGCAACGGGCGGACGCTCCAGGGCACTGGGCAGTACGGGCTGGGGTGGGGCCGGCAGGGGGAGCTGGGCAGGTTCAAATGCCTCGGGTTCATCCTGGGTCAGAACCGGGGCAACCATGGGTTCCAGGGCCGCAGACACGGCCGGGCCCAGTTCGGGACGGACCAAGACCACGGCCTTTTCCAATTCCGGGGCCAGGGTGGGTACCAGGGTCACCACGGCGGAGACCACCTCAACGGCATGGTCGGGGAGAACCACTGCCACGGATTGAACTGCAATGGCGGCCTTTTCCGGGTAGAGCACGGCATAATCGGCCAAAAGATCCGCCGCAGAAGACGGGTTGGCCTGGGCCAGGGCAGCCATGATGGATGCATCGGCCTCCCCGGCCGCCAGCATTTCCCGGGCCACGGCCAGAACGTCGGCACCGGCCCCGTGTCGATGGCCCAGGGTGGTGACATCGGTTGGAGATAACTGGGCTGCGGCGGAACCCGCCCCCAGGCACATGAATAAACAGACCGTGAAAACAGCCCATTTTGCCTTTAGAAATTGTTTCATCTTTTCCTCCTAGAAATTTTCCGGAAATCCGGGAACTTATGCGGGCCGTCACAGCCATTCAGACCGCCCGCCTCTATGGGACGGCCTGGGTGGATATTCCCCTGCGGTCCCTTGAATCATCCTTGAAGCCCTAATCATCATCCCTTGGACCGATTTCAACATCCCGGGCCCGATCCAAAATCCAAATCATTGGAGCGCCACCCGAGTTAAAGCAGGCTCGGGTCCACTTCAATGCGGGCCCGGGCCCGGAGTTCCTTTACCCAGGCTTCCATGGCCCGCCGGACCCCCTGGGATTCCAACCGGGAATCAATGCGGGGGCGGGCGGCGTCAAAGCCTTCCGGATAGCGGTCCGGGTGGGCCTGGTAAAGGGCCAGGGCCGCCTCCCGGGTCACCACCACCCCCCGGCGCAGTTCCCGGGTCTTCCGGGCCAGCAAATTTCGAATGAGGGTGGACTCCCAATGTCGCTCAATGGTTTCAATGAAGGCCGGTTCCCGGCTCAAGCCCAAATCCACGGCGGTCTGGATCATGAGTTCCTGTTGGATAAGATAATCCACAAAGGCCCGCTGGGCGGCCCGGTCGGCATCCAAGTCGGGATCGGCCGAAACCGTTCCCTTGAAGCGGGCATTGAAATCTTCACGGGAGATGGAAACCCCGTTGATCTGAATGGCGGGGGTTCCTGCAGGGGGGGCTTCCGGCCCACACCCCGTGAAACCGAGAAGCGCCCCCCACAAGAGTCCAAATTTTATCCATTTTTTAACCATTCTGTCGCATCCGGCGATACCATTTTTGAACAGTGTTCAGGAATGGCGCGCAATGGGTGAGATCCCTGGGCTAAGGCGGTGTTTTTTCCACGGAAAGGAAGGGATAAATGCCGGAGACCGGCATGGACAGAGGCATTACAAAACATGCAACCGACCATGATCACAGGCAAAACCATTCCCATGCAATGGATGGGGAAAAAAATCTGTTTTGATCCGGAATCGAAATCCCCATTTTCGGAAGGGGTAAAACCCACCCAAAAATGAACAGCGCTCAACCCATTGAGCTCACTGGTGTATTGGTTATTTGTTCAATGATTGGGAAATTTATTTCATAGTTTTTTCACTTTGTAAAGCCCCAAGATTTACTTTGCAACAAAAAAATAAAGGGGGGATAAAACCCCCATATCCCATGGAAAAATTCGCAAAATATTTTTTATTTACACGGACTTAAATTCCAACATCCCCGGATTTTTGCACCCATTGCCCCCCGGACACATAAAACCGCAAAACCCTTTCTGCACGGGGTTACACACCCCATCCCTCCCACCATAAGATTTTATAATCACGGGAATTTCACCCCGTCACAAACCGCCCCACTGAACACCATTAACTCCTTGTTGACGAAATTCCATGAATGGGATAAAGAATTGGGCACCATTCCAAAAACTAGGAATTTTTTTTCACATTTTATGAAGATACCCAGACTTTCCAAACCGCTCCTCCTGGCCGGTGCCACCCGCATTGGGGGAACCGCATCGGGCATGCTGTTGTCCATTGTGCTGACCCGGCTTTTTGCCCCGGGGGATGCCGGTGCTGCATTCTTTCTCATCTCCCTGGTTCAATTGCTGGCCGTGGTGTGCCGCATGGGCATGGACCATCACATCGTGGCGGCCTTCACCCCCGTGGATCACCGATCTCCGACCTTCATCTCCGGAGTGGAAACCATTGGAGGATTTGGTCTGGTCAACGGCCTCGTCCTGGGCCTGGGTCTTTTTGCCGTGGGAATCCGGGCCCTGTTTTTTCCGGCCCCCCACCCAGCGGATATCCCCCTGGCTGCCGCCTTGGCCCTGCCCTTTTTCACCCTCTCCACCCTGTTGGCCTTTTTCGTTCAATCCCGGCAACGCACCGAAGCCTATATTTTTTACAGAAACGTTCTCTGGCAGATCCTGGTCATCCTTTGTCTGCCCCTCTGCTTTTCCATGGGCCTGCCCCCGGTGGCGGCCGTGGCCGCCGGCATGGTCCTCAGCCCGGGAATAATTGCCCGCATGGCCCCGGAATTCAGGGGCAAACGTCCCCGGGTATCCCGGCCCGGCTGGATTAACAATTTTCAACGGAGCCGCCCCTATGTGGGTGCCACCCTCACCTCCATGCTCCTCCAGGTGGGCCCCACGGTGTTGGCCGGATTTCTCCTGGCCGGTGAGCAGGTGGCCCTCCTCTCCGTGGGATCCAAAATCGCAGCCCTGCAATTCACCATTGCCGGGGTGCTCAATGCCCATGCCGGCCCTAGGCATGCTCTGGGC
>JAKSBM010000888.1 GCA_022361135.1 Desulfobacterales bacterium
ATGGGGAGCTGTGCTGTACCGATGCCGGCCACGGTCCAGGTACTATTCTGGGGGAGGCAGGTTTTCAGGTGGACCAGGTTTTCAATGGTGGCGGGAATGGCGCCCTTGAGGCCCATGACAAAATCAAAATGAAGGGGGGAATCCACCAGCCCCTGGTCGACCAGGGCCAGGGCATTCTGGATCATGCTCACATCGAAGATTTCCATTTCCGGTTTGATGCCGTATTTTTGCATGTCCGTTGCCAGATTGCGGATCAGTTCCGGGCTGTTGGCATAGACGGCCGTGGGGAAGTTCACCGAACCCGTTGTCAGGCTGGCCATTTCCGGGGCCAGTGCCAATCGGTCGCTGCGCACTTCGTAGCTGGCGCCGGCCCGTCCCCCGGTGGAGATTTGAATGATCAGGTTGGTCTCCGCCTGGAGTCCTTCATGGATCTCCTTGAAGATGCCGAAATCCGTGGAGGCCGATTGATCCTTGGGATCCCGGGCATGGACGTGGATGATGGCGGCGCCAGCCCTTTCGCAGTCGATGCCGGTTTGGATGATTTCATCCGGGGTGATGGGGACGTGGGGGGTGTGCTCCTTGGTGGGAACGGAGCCGGTGGGTGCAACGGTGATAATAAGCTTTTCCATGGGCGTAACCTGGTCGTAATCTATCCGTTAAAAGAATGTGGAGCCCTTCCGGCAGATTTGGCACAGAAGCGCCCCCTGACTGCTGCTATATAAACCCGCTTCCGGCTTGTCAATGCCAAAACAACAGGGGCCGGCCCCATGGGTGAAAAAGATTGCGCCCCATGGGGGAAGCAGGTATGGTGAACCCCGTTCTCTGTGTTTAACCTTTATATTGTGGAGGAGGAAATATGACCCGTCTGGTTGCCGTCTGCTCAAGTCCTGTAAAAAAGGGAAACAGTGAATATCTCACCAATCACATGGTGGCTGTTGCGGAAAAATTGGGATGCGAGGCCGAGGTTTTTTACCTTTCCCGTATGGAGATTAAAGAATGCATCCATTGCAACGGCTGCATTGCCAAACAGAAACCGGGCAAATACTGCCTGGTCAAGGATGATGCCCAACCCATATTTGAGGCCTGTGAAGCCGCAGATATTATCCTGCTTTCCTCCCCGGTGTATCACATGCGCATGAATGCCCGCATGGCGGCCTTCACCGACCGCATGCGGATTTTCATCTTTGGCAATGAGACCAAGGGCCGACTGGAGAATAAAATCGGTATTTCCGGGGCCGTGGCCTGGAAGCGCCATGGCGGTTTTGAAACCACTCATTTGGCCCATCACCATGTGTTTTATAATTTGGATATGCTGCCCGTGGGCTGCCACCATTCTCTGAGTCCCCTGGGTGCTTCCGGGGTTTCCAGCCAAAATGGGGAGGGAATATTTGATCCCAAAATGCGGTTGGGGGTGGCCGGGGATGGGGCAGGGTTGAAGTCCGGTGAACTCTTGGTGAAACGGGCGGTTTCTCTGGCCGGAAAACTGAGATGATAATCCAAGAGGCCGCCTTGGGACGGTGTCATGGGGAAATTCCCGGGGCTGAAAAATTTGACCCGGAAGGGGGAAACCGGTATGTTAGGCAGTCTGAAGACCCTGCCAAAGGGGAAAGGGAAAACCGTCCATGGTGAAAAGGAAATTTAAGGCCTGTGCCCTTCAATTTGATGTGAAAACCGGTGATTCCCGGGCCAATCTGAGCTGGATTGAAAAAGAATTGGAAATGCTGGCCCGCAAGCAGGTCTCCCTGGTGGTTCTGCCCGAACTCTTTGCACCGGGATTTGACAATGGGAATATGGAAGCCCATGCCCGAAAAACACCGGAGATTTTAGACCGGCTTTCCCAATGGGCCCGGCGGTATGCCATGGCCATTTGCGGCAGCCTTCCCGCGTTGGCTGATTCCGCCGATAACGGACAAGACATGCTCCGGGTGTATAATACCCTTTATTTTGTGGACCTGGATGGGGAGATCAAGGGAAATTATCGGAAGCTTCATCTGTTTCCCCTGTCCGGAGAGCCGGATCATTATTTGCCCGGGGACCAGCTGGTTGTGGCCGATACATTGTTAGGGCGGGTGGGGTTGATGATTTGTTATGATCTGCGGTTTCCCGAACTGGCCCGTGAATTAACCCTGGCAGGTGCTGAGACCCTCGTGGTACCCGCCCAATGGCCCAGCCCCAGGATGGCCCATTGGGATGTTCTGATCCAGGCCCGTGCCATCGACAACCAGGCCTATGTCATTGCCGCCAATCGTTTGGGACGGGACGGCCGGTTGGTTTACACCGGTGGGTCCCAGATTGTGGATCCCATGGGAAAGGTGCTGGACCGGGCCGGAACGGATTCGTCCATGGCCATGGCAGACATTGACCTGGACCAGGTGGATGGGGCCCGAAAACTGATTCCCATGATCCAGGATCGACGGCCCGATATATATGGAAGAAAGGAAGTAAAATGAAAAAAATAATGACCCTTGAAGAAATCACCCACCAGGCCGAGGCCTACCGCAGCCAGGGAAAGACCATTGCCTTTTCCAACGGCTGTTTCGACATCCTCCATGCCGGTCATGTGACCTATCTCCAGGCGGTGAAGGCCCAGGGGGATGTTTTGGTTCTGGGCTTGAATTCAGACCGGTCGGTTCGTGAAATCAAGGGGGAACAGCGGCCGGTGGTTTCCCAGGAAGACCGGGCCTGTGTGGCCGCTGCCCTGGCCGCCGTGGACCATGTGGTGATCTTTGATGAACCGGATCCTGAAAAATTGATCCAGGCGGTCAAACCCGACATCCTGGCCAAGGGAGCCGACTGGGCCGAGGATGAGATCATCGGCGGAGATTTTGTCAAGGCCCGGGGAGGACGGGTGGCCCGGATCAAACTGGAGCCCGGCATTTCCACCACCACCATCATCAAACGCATTGGCCGCAAGGTCTTTGGGATTAAAGAGGGCTGATATGGTGCCCATGCTCACATTTCCCATCTTGGCCGATTTACCCGGCATCCGCCATGGGGTTTTTGGCCGGGCCGGCGGGATCAGTCCAGCGCCTTGGGATTCCTTGAATCTGGGATTGAATACCGGGGACGAGGTTGAAAATGTGATTGAAAATCGATCCCGGCTGCTTGGAACCCTGGCGGGGGAAAAGGAGCATCCACTCCGGGGATTTTTTTTGAATCAGGTCCATGGCCGAAAGGTGCTGGTGCTTCGGAATGGAGAGGATGGGGTATTGGACTATTGGGAACCGGGGAAGGCAAAACCCGTCCACCGGGCAGATGCCATGGTGACCAATGTCCGCTACATGGCCCTGGTGATCCAGGTGGCCGATTGCCAGGCCGTGCTGCTGGCCGATCCGGTGCAGCGGGTGGTGGCTGCGGTCCATTCGGGTTGGCGGGGGAGTCTGTTGGATATCATCGGTGCCACCGTTCAAACCATGGAAAGGGAGTTTGGGTGTGATCCCGGGAATATTCGGGTTGGTATCTCCCCTTCCCTGGGGCCCTGTTGTGGTGAATTTGTGAATTATCGGGATGAAATTCCCGAAAAATTATGGAAATACAAGGCCCCTGACCGGGATGATTTTGACTTCTGGGCCCTGTCCCGGGATCAACTCACGGCCCAGGGGGTCCCGATGGAAAACATAGCAATTGCAAATTGTTGCACTCGATGTGAAAGCAAGCAATATTTCTCCTATCGAAAACAACGGGTTACTGGGAGATTCGGAGCGGCTGTCAGCCTTGTTTGACAAGGGGATCGAGGCATTGGTTTTATTGGTTTTTCACGTTGACTTAGCCGAAAGCATGTGGTATTTGCTCCTAGGTATTTTGATCTTTTAAAGCCAAGGACCGACCGCAAAGTAAGGAGTGAAAATGAAGAAGGATCGCGGCAGTACCTTTCGTGAACTGGGGTATTTTGCCAGTCTTGGAATGTCGGTGGCCCTGTCAATTTTCATCGGCTTGGGAATAGGGCTTTGGCTGGATAAAAAATTCGGTACGGATCCGGTGCTGATGTTCATCGGGCTGGCATTTGGAATTGCAGCCGGTTTCAGCAACATCATCCGAGCCGGGAAAAAAGGGAAGAAATTTTAATGCAGGACCTTTCAAAAGTTGTGGAATTTGTCACAAGAACCAATTGGCTGCTGCTCATGCTGACCACATTGGTATCCATGGCAACCATGGCCAAGGATGTCACCCTGGGGGTTTCCCTGGGGGGATTGATTGTGTCCGTGAATTTCCATCTTTTAAAGCGTACCATTAAAAATAGTTTTCGACCCGAGGTGGTATCAGTAAAGGGACGCTCCCTCATGGGGAACATCCTGACGAAATATTATATCCGATTTGTCATCAGCGGGATTCTGATTTTCCTTCTGATTTCAAACCATATTGTTCATCCATTGGGGCTTCTGGCGGGGCTTTCAGTGGTGGTTGCAAGCATGTTTCTGGCGACATTGCTTGAAATTACACGACTAATTTTCAAGGAGGCGGTATAAGGTGGAACATCCATATTTAATTCTCACTTCGGTATTTGGCTTGTTTGGCATGGAAGAATGGGCTGCAGCGAATCCCCACGTAACTTACATGTGGTTTGCAATGGCCGTTTTGATTTTCTTCGGCTGGTTGGGCGGCAAGAGCATCACTATGGTTCCCAAGTCTGCACAGAACGTATTTGAAGTCCTGATTTCCGGTCTTGAGGAATTCATGGTCACCATCACCGGTGACGAAGGTCGTAAATCCTTTCCCCTGGTCCTGACCATCTTTCTCTTTGTCCTTCTGGGCAACCTCATGGGATTGATTCCGGGATTCTATCCGCCCACCGCCAGCATTAACACCACCTTGGCCTGTGCACTCATCGCCGTTTCCTGGAGCCATGTCATCGGCATCCAGCAGCACGGTTTCAAATATATCAAACATTTTCTTGGACCCGTACCGGCCATGATTCCTCTGTTCCTGCCCATCGAACTCATCGGGCACACCGCACGTGTTCTCTCCCTGACCTTCCGTCTTTTCGGTAACATGATGGGACATGAACTGGTTGTTGGAATTCTGCTGACCCTGGG
>JAKSBM010000212.1 GCA_022361135.1 Desulfobacterales bacterium
GAGGGGAATGATGAAGCTGTTGCAGTTCTTGCCCGAGCCGCAGGAGGGGCTCCCCCGGCCCGACACGGGTATGGCCACCCCACCTTCTTTTCTCCGCCCCTTCATCATCTCCATCAAATCATAGGTCCTTCTTTCTCACCTTGGTCACCTTGACTAAAACCCAGCCCCCCTGTATAAGCCCCAACACCTTGTGGCGATGCCAAGGGAATGGTAAAATTCCGGACGCTGGAAAAACAGAGAATCCCTTGCCCGTGTTAAACCCAAAGCAAGTTCCCCATTCCCAGAACGCGTTAACGCCCGACACGATGACACGCAACCACGCCTTGCACGGTGGCAAGAACATCAGTGGATGCAGACTCAAACTGCGTAATTTTTTTAAACCCAAATATAAGATCAATCAGGAATTTAAATATGTCAGAAGAAAATAACTGCCCCAAATGTAATTCACCCTATGCCTACCCCGACGGTTTCATGTGGACCTGCCCCGAATGCGGCCATGAATGGACGCCGGGCCAGGAAGCCGAAGCTGCCGGGGAAGAAGAGTCCAAATTCCTGGATGCCAACGGCACCCCCCTGAAGGACGGGGACACCGTCACCACCATCAAGGACCTCAAAGCCGGGAAAGACACAATGAAACTGGGCACAAAGGTTAAGAACATCAGACTCCTGGACGATCCCGTAAAGGGCCACGACATCGCCTGTAAAATCCCGGGGTATGGGGCCATGTACCTGAAGTGCTCCGTTGTGAAAAAGGCATAGGGAAAGCCCTCCCTTCAAATTTACAACATCCCCTTCAACAGACCAATCGCGGTGTCCACGGGCACCGCGATTGGTTTATCCGGCCATCCTTTCCGGGATGATCATCCGCCACATTCAAGGCCCCCTCTGATCATCATCCGGTGACCAGATTTCGGCCTTGCTTAAAAGCCCTAATCCCCAAAAAGATCATGTATCCCTCCGGCTAAACCTCTTCTGCGCCCGGGCCCATCCCCGCATCCCAATTATCAGCGCCCCCCAATTCCCCAGCCCATTCCATATGTAATTTTACAGGTGTAAATTTTTTTACGGCAAAGTGACAAAATCCTTTTACACTTATGCCCTCATTTTACTCTTTTTTTTACCCCTGAAAGCAAAAAAACACGATCCTGCAATTCCCTGAAACCCACCTCTGGAAAGGATCTGGGCGCCCCTCAATCAAAACCCAGATTCCCGTTCGGCACACTAAGTGCATTTTAAGAACACCGTTTATCCAATGTTCCATTTTCAACGCCTATTCATTGGGAAGGGGCCAGCCCTTCCGGATTTAGGGTGCTAACCAGCAATGAGGAGGAAGAAGACCATGAAAACCCATGCAAGGGCAGTTATCATCGGCGGCGGCGTCATTGGCGTGAGTGTGGCCTATCACCTGGCCAAATACGGATGGAAGGATGAGGTTGTCCTTCTGGAAAAGCATGAACTCACCTCGGGCTCCACCTGGATGGCGGCGGGGAATGTCTCCTTTTACCATTCCTCCTACTATTGCACCCAGGTCAACATGAAGAGCATCGAGATCTACAAGCAATTGGAAAAGGAAACCGGCCAGCCTGCGGGATGGCACACCACCGGCTCCATCCGCACGGCGGACAACCCCGGCCGCATGGACGAACTGGGATACTATTATTCCATGAACCGCTGCCTGGGCCTGGACGTCTCCTACGTCAGCCCGGAGGAAATTGCCAAACTCCACCCCTTTATCAATTCCGAAGGTCTTTTGGGCGGCCTTTACTGGCCCGACGACGGGGATGTGGATCCCAACTCCGTGACCCAGGCCATGGCCAAAGGGGCCAGAAACCACGGTGTTGAAATCAACCTGCATACCATGGTCGAAGGTATTGAGCAAAAAGACAATGATGAGTGGGTGGTTAAGACCGATAAGGGCGACATCACATGTGAATATATTGTTAATGCAGCCGGGC
>JAKSBM010001011.1 GCA_022361135.1 Desulfobacterales bacterium
GGATTTGAAAAAGGTGCTGGACGATCTCACCGGCATGGGCATGAACGCCATCATGGCCATCCAGCCCGATGTCATGGACATTGTGGAAGTGAAAAAGCAATACGGCGACCGCATCGCCGTCTGGGGCAACATCGACCTGCATTACACCCTGACCCGGGGCACGGTGGAAGAAACCGTGGCCGAGGTCAAACAGCGCATCCGCGAAGTGGGCCCGGGCGGAGGATTCATCATCTCCACCTCCAACTGCTTCCCGGAATACTGCAACGTGGACAATGCCCTGGCCATGATCGACACCATTGCCCAATACCGGGATTATCCCATTGCCGTTGATTAGATAATCATTCCCGCCCGGTGCTCCCATTGGTTTGGGCCGCCCGGGTGGGGATTTCCCATTGAATATAGGAATAGACATGCAGTCCCCCCGGGGCTGAACAAGTGATAGATACGGAGGAAATATGACTCGAAAACACGATGTGGCCAGACGTTTGGACCACGAACAGATTAGAAACCGCGTGGCTGTGTATGATTTTACCATGGGACTCATGGAAATCAGCGGCAAGGATGCCCGTGCCTTCCTGGAAAGCATGTGCGTCAACGACATTGCCCGGCTGACCCCGGGGCAGATCACCTACACCAGCATGTTGAACGAACAGGCCCAGATGATAGACGACGTCACGGTCTATTGTTTCAACGATGAAAAATTCTGGATGATCTCCGCCTTCAAGGACGATACCCTGCTTTGGTTCAACGAACACCGGGGCAAAATGGCCGTCTCCTTTGAAGACCTCAGCGATGAGCTGGTCCTCTGGTCCATCCAGGGTCCGGATTCCAGACGTCTGCTGGCCGCTGCCATGGGCCGGGATATGACCGACATGAAGTACTATACCTTCATGGAAAACGAAGCCGTTGGCGTGCCCATGATCCTGTCCCGCACCGGATTCACCGGGGAACTGGGATTTGAAATTTTCTGCGACAAGAATCGCATCGACCGGGTGGTGGAACACCTGCTCAAGGAAGGCAAACGCTACGGCGCCCGCCTCATCGAATCCGACGTGACCCTGGAAAGTGTTCCCACGGAAAAGGGGCTGGTCACCATCCGGGATTTCAGGGGCAACAATCCCCTGGAATTGGGCATGGGCTGGTCGGTTCAATGGGATAAGGACTTCATGGGCAAGGCCGCCCTGGAAAAGGTGAAAAAGGCCGGCATCACCCGGAAGCTCATGGGCTTTACCGCGGAAAACGATGCAGTGGACATTGCCCTGGAAAGCCCGGTGAAAATCAAGGGCAAGGTGGTGGGCAAAATCACCACGGCCAACTACGGCTACACCGTTGAAAAGAGCATCGGCTATTGCCTCCTGGATGTGAAGGCCGCCGAAGACGGTGCCAAGGCCATGGTGGAAACCGGGGACCAGGAAGTGGAGATCACCCTGTGCAATCGGGTCTTCTACGATGCCGAACGGGTCCGGGTCAATGCCGTCCAGAACATGGGCGAGTTGAGCTTTGAAACCACCCGGGATTTCCTGGAAAATCGCACCCCCTGCAAATCCCAGCTCCTCCACGGGGTCTATGCGGCCATGCCCACCCCCATGCTGGGGGATGAAAGCCTGGATGTTGAAGGCATTGCCGCCCAGGTGAACCGCCTGGCCGAAGCCGGCCTGGACGGGATCCTCATCGGTGGCAACTCCGGCGAATTCCCCTCCCTGGACATTGAAGAGCGTAAGCTGCTCATCAAAACCAGCGTGGATGCAGCAGCCGGTCGTCTGAAGATCGTTGCCTGCACCGGTGCCAACACCACCAAGTGGACCAAGGAACTCTCCACCTACGCCGGTGAAGTGGGGGCCGATTTCATCCTGGTCATGACCCCCTATGATCCCGCCACCTCGGAAGAGGGCATGGTGGCCTTTTACGAGGAAGTGGCCCATATTTCCAAGGCCGGCGTCATGATCTACCACTACCCCGATGCCACCAACGTGACCATGAGCGTGGAATCCGTGGCCCACCTGGCCCGCCACAAAAACATCGTGGGCATCAAGAATGTGGCCGATCTTTCCTCCTCCGTGGCCATGATCAACGCCACCCGGAACCAGGACTTTGCCGTCCTCTCCGGACTGGACGAAGTCTTCCTGGGCGTCATGGCCAGTGGCGGAC
>JAKSBM010000807.1 GCA_022361135.1 Desulfobacterales bacterium
ACCACCAGAACCTGGAAGGCAGCCATGAGCATACCACCGGCGGCACCGATCATGGAGAAGTAGGTACCCACCAGGATGGCGCCGATGACGATCCACAGGGGGTTCATGTAACGATAGCCTTTGTTCAGCCAGAACCCATTCTTTTCAATGCTGTAGTTGGCGGATTTTTCACCGTTGACATAGACATCGAACTGGGTGTTGGGCGGGGTGTGACGGAAGGACTTGAAGGAGGCGGTGAACTTACCGGTTGCCTTGTCCAGTTTAATGGAAGTTCCCTTGTCCCAGTAGTTGCCGTTGCCGGCGTCGGACAGGATGGATCTGGAGAAGATAACCACCTTACCAATACGGGAACCTTCCTTGGTCACGGTGTTGATACCATAGGAATTTTCATTGGCATATCTGAAGAAGTTCCACTGTTTTTCAGACTGGATGGGTCCCAGCATGGCCCGGGCACCTTCTTCAATGTCGTTGAACTTTTTCTTCAGGTAGAACATGGTGGTGGAATAGATGCCGTTGCCCTTGCCCAGAAGCACAGAGGGACCACCGAATTTTTTCTTGTCCACCTTACCGAATTTTTCCGGGGCCGTGGTCAGCATGTAGAACAGGGGCGGAATGGCGGTGTCTTTTTCAAAGCCTCTTTTTTTGGCTTCTTTTTTGAATTTTTTAACTTCGTGAACACCCTTGGTGTCCTGGGGGGCAAACATATCCTGCTGGGAAATGGTAAGGAACAGATCTTCACCCGGTGCGATCTGACCTTCAAAGGTTACAACGTCACCGGCCTTGTAGGACGGCGCAGATACGGTAACAGCCCCGAAGGCTCCCGAGGTTGCGAACAACAGCAGTGCCGACAACCACAAAAAGTGAGTAACAACTTTCTTCATCTATCTCTCCTTTAGATAAAAATGAATTATAATTTAAAATATCTGATGGCCAGCAGGGCCCCCAGATAACTTGTGATTCCTGCGATGAGGATATACAAAAGGAGGTCAAAACCGCTGAGAAAAAAAGCGGTTTCCATCCGCCCTCCTAAAAAATTCAATGCAAAAAAGATCAAGGCCCCTTCCAAAAGGCCGGTGACAAAGACAAAGAGCCGGAGGTTCCGGGCCCTTTCCTTAAGCTTGTCCACCATGCGGTAGCCCGACACCAGACCGTTGAACCCGATGAGAAAGGGCACCAGGGCCATGACCTTGTCCACGGCCAGAAAGGTGGTGGCAAAAAAGGTCAAAACCAGGGCACCGCCCACACCTGCGGCAATGGATTTCAGGGCCGTGGGGGTCATCATTTTTTAATGTGCTCCTTTTCCGTTGTGGCCCGGTTGCACATGAGCTTGGCACAGGAGGGACACAAATGGGGATGGTTCTTGGTATCTGGATGGTGGTGCTCATGGTTCACATGGGAAACATGGGCCAGGAAATCGGCGGTGGCATACATGCGGCCGCAGGCGTCACACCGTTCCAGGGGCAACTGGCTCAGCACCCGGCCCTTGATGGCGATGGTTCTCACATTGCCCTGGTCTTCCACGGATATGGCATGGGTTGGGCAGAGGTTGGCACAGGTCCCGCAACCAATGCACGGGCCTTCCCCCCGTGCCACCTGCTGCCCGGTTTCAGTCTTTTCCATTTTCAAGGCCCGGGCCTTCACAATGTCGTTGCAGACCCGGACACAGAGCCGGCAGCGGATACAGCCATCGGGCTCCGGCGGGGGCGTGAACCCCCATTTTTCACCCAGAATGCGGATGCGCTCGGCATCCGGTGCCATCTGGTATAACTTTCGAAAGGCCTTTTCCCGCCGGTCCAGGACCTGGGGGGTATCGGTCTTCACCACCAGCCCTTCCTTCACCTTGAGGATGCAGGAGAGCATCACCGCCTGTTTGCCCGTGGGGGAGGAAACTTCAACCCCGCAGAGTTTGCAGGCCCCCGAAGGCTTCAGGGCCGGGTGGTAACATAAATTGGGTATATCGATCCCGTTTTCCCGGGCCGCAGCCAGAACCGTCTGGCCCTCCCGGCAGGATATTGTTTTTCCGTCAATGGAGATGTCAATCATGGGCGGCGTCCTGTAAATCCGTTATGTAATCCTTGAGATAGTGCAATTCCTTGTTCAATGCGCCCACGTGCTTTCGCACCAGGTCTTCCACCCCCAGCAAATCCACCACCCGGTTCCGTGAAATCACGGGCAGATGGCGAATGCCGGCCTTGATCATCATGGCCATGGCCTCGGGAACGGAATCGTCGGGATCGGCCACAATGAGATTGGAGGTCATGACTTCATTGACCCGGATCTCTTCCAGGGGGCGGCCGGGGTGGATCATGTGACAACGCAGAAGATCCCGTTCCGTAAATATGCCCAAGGGAGGGGCTTCGGTGTGGGCCAAATCGGCAAATACCACCACCGCTGACACCGAATGCCCGGACATGAGCCCCAGGGCTTTGGTGACGGAGGCATTGGCTTCAACCCCCTGAAAGACGCCGTTCCGATCCGCAATCATCTCTCCAATTTTCATGGCCCCTCCTTTGGTGTTTTGCCCCCGGCTGGGGGCATTTAGTCTATGGCATACCCGAAGTCGTCTCTCCTCAGGCGTCCAGCAACTTCATGCAATCCTGGGGCAGGCGATGGGTGCCCCGGGCTTCCAGGCTGACCTCGATGAGGGCATCGGGGTCGTTGATGGAAGAATCCGGATCCGTCACCACGCCGTGGACCCCGATGAAATCATCCATATAGGCTTCCCAGGCTTCATCCTGGGACTTCTGAAAGACTTCGATTTTCTGTCCTCTTTTAAAGACCATCTCCGTCTCCTTTCGTACTTAGATTATGGGCAGATCCTTGACATTTTCCCGGGCCGACAGCTTTCTCTGGCATTGGTCGCAGAGCAGGCGCTCGTCGGTGACCTGGGTCATGTTCCGGGTCTTGCCGGAAATAAATTCCATGTATTGGGCCGAGGGCAACTTGGCCCCGCAATTTTCACAGGTCTGGATTTCCTGCTCATTGAGGATGGTCCCGCAGAGCTTCAGCTTCCGGGTATCTCCGCTTTCCTCCAGAACCAAAGCCTTGTTGGGACAATTGGCGGCACAGGCCCCGCAGGTGATGCAATTTTCAGCGGTCTGACGCAGGTCCGTGGCCACGGGATGGTCAAAATCCATGTAGCCGAACTGGAGGGCATTGATGCCCATCTTGTCCCGGCAGACCTCCACACATTTGCCGCAGCGGCGGCAGATGTCGCAACGCAGGCAGCGACGGGCCTCCTTGCGGACACTTTCCGCGTCGTAGCCCAGCTCCACCTGCTGGAAGGTGGTGCGGCGGCGGTCGATATTAAGCATGGGCATCT
>JAKSBM010000449.1 GCA_022361135.1 Desulfobacterales bacterium
CGGCCAGGTGGCGGCCATCCGCCGAGAAGGTGATGCCGGAGGCCGTCGGGGGGCCGAAACCGGTGGAGCACCCGGGCATCTGGGCGAACCGGTTGTCCGAAACCTCGAAATCGTCCGTTGAAACCAGCAATATGCCGCCGTCTCCGTACCATGTGCCCCCGCCGACGGCCAGAAGGCGGCCGTCCTGGCTGTAGGTTACCGAGTAGGGGGTCCACGGGGTCGGAAGGGTCTGGATGACGTTCATTGGGGCGCATCTCCTTTTTCTCTTTGTCCCGGGTTGGCCAGACCGGGGGCAAGCTGTTGTATTGGCCCCGGTGCAGGCGTTCCATGGTTCCGGACCCCGGATCGAGGCAGGAACGGCCGGGCCCTGCCGTTGGAGCCCCGCACCGAACCCTTCGAGATGTTCAGACCGTTGATATCATTGAATGACGGTTTTGTCACTCCTTACCGGAGGGGATAACAGGTAATGTATTTGCCGTGGAATTCGGGTTTCAGCCAGGTCGTAAGCCAGGAGCGGGGGGGACGCCCCGCTAATACCGTCGTCTGAGAAGTTCACTACCCAAATTGAGAAGCTTCAGATGCGATTTTCCCGGAGGAAAGAGGACCGTCCCCGGGGGGGGACGGCGATAAGCGGGCGTCCATCCTGTGGCAGGCGTCCTGAGGCTGTGGGCCAGATTGTATTGCACTTTTGTTAGAAAAGGGCTATCTGGAATGAATAATATAGGCCGTTAGGTGGTTGATATATGATGGTATCTCATGTTTTAGCGGCACAGAAAACCGGCCATGTTCTCCATGTATCAGCGCTCTAAACTTATACTATATGAAAGAAGATATAAATGAATCTGAATATCCGTGCGCTAACTTACGATTTGCTTGACGATTATTTAGACTTTTTTGACAATATCGCATTCAGTGACCACAAAGAATGGTCAGGCTGCTATTGTGTTCATTTCCATCTTGAAGAAGAATTGTTAAGAACCGCTATAAAAAATAAAAGCGGGCGTGATTACGCAATTGAGTTCATTCAAAATAATATCATACATGGGTACTTAGCATATCTAAATGAATCGGTGGTGGGGTGGTGCAACGCTAATGACAAAAGAGGCTTCAGCAACTTGGTAGAAAGAAAAGAGCTGTGGGATGGAGTAGATCACGATACCAAAGTCAAGGCCGTTGTGTGCTTTCTCATCGCTCCCGAATATCGGGGCAGAGGTATCGCCACTCAACTGTTAGATAGGGTATGTAAAGACGCATTGGCAGATGGATACGAGTACATTGAAGCTTATCCACACAAAGGCGAAACAGACATCTATGTCAACCATCACGGCCCATATGCCCTCTACGAAAAATTCGGTTTTGAATTACACAAGGACATTAAACAGGATTCTGTTGTACGTAAATATCTTTCCCCGCAAAGATGATTTTCAGAACCCATGAGCCTATGATGTCTCCAATCTATCGTTATTACAATGAAATTGCTGATACATACTATCAATGCCATCCAGAGATATCTGTGCGATTGCTTTTACATGATATCACTCATGGCTAATCACAGTGGATTGAATCTAGAATTTCAATCTAAGTCTCCTTAATTCGACCATTGCCGAAATACCGTTGATTAGATCACTCCCGGCGACCCCTCCCAACTATATCTCTTATGTAACATCATCTCAAAATACTATTGGTATCAGATAGTTAACATAATAAGCAGGAAATCTAATAATCACTGATAAAGTCAATGTGTAATGATTCGGTTTGTAAATCGAAAGGCCGAAAATTACTTGTATGCCCATCTATGATTCAGTGGGATTGACTCCTTAAGGAAAAATTCCAAATAAGTCTCAAATTCCTGATACAGCTTGGACCTCCCGATAACGTGGTTTTACACATGTTTAAATGTGTCCTTCCGGCAGGTCTGCTTTGATTCCATTGGTTTGCAATGTATGGTAGGCCTGAACCGCGCGTGAACTGGCTTTTTTTGCTCTTTCACAATTGCCTGGCAAGGCGCTCAGGAGATGCGGCCATCGTAGCCACAGACGATGATATGGTGCCACCGCTTTTTGTATAAGGAGCGGGCTAAGACGCCATTCAATGTACATTGCCGGGAACTACGACCCGAGCGAGGCGATGGCCCTTTCAAAATTCCATGGCATCCACCGGGAGGGGGCCTTTCGGACCTCCGCAGTGTACTTCTGGAGAGCGACCAGATAATCGAAGGGGTTGGCTTTCATCAGGCTGCAGGTATGGATAAGGCTCATGTACATATCCCCGATATGAGCTCCGAACTGGCTGCGGTAGAACAGCGCATTTTTTCGGTGGAGAATGACTCGTTTCAAAATCCTTTCGGCAGCGTTGTTGTCCAATGGCGCCCCCGGGACTCTGAGGAAAAGGGTGAGTTTCTCCCAGTGGTTGAGCATGTATTTGATGGCCTTGCCCAAGCCGGAGTTCGGCTCGACCTCTTTGTTGTCGAGCTTCGCTTTGAGCCACGCGTTCAGATCGGCCATCAGTCGGCCGCTCCTTTCCTGGTGGTACCTCAGGCGATCCTCCGCAGACATCTTCTCTTTCCTGGCCACCTCGTCGTTTCTGTAGACCTTCCCCAGGGCTTCGATGACGTGACGACATTCATCGGGGAAGGCCCATGCCACATCGACGAAGTTCCTTCGGGCATGGACCAGGCAGCTGGCAAGTAAGGTTTCAGCCTCCTTCGGTGTATTCCGGGACAGGGCATCCGCCATCTGTATGGGCGGCCCCATCTCCGTCTCCCTCTTTTCGAGGAGGGCCTGCAGGTTTTCACCGGCGTGGCGGCGGCCGGTATGGAAGATCGCGATCTTCCGCCCGCCCGATGTGGATACGATGCCGGTGGTGAAGATGCCGGTTCGCTCGCCCTCATCCTTTGTTTTGTTCTCTTTGTGCAGTTCCAGGACCCTGTTCGTGGTGTCATCGTTGTAAATGACCTCACCCTGGGCCGCCTGGCGCAAGAGTTCCGCATGGGCGGGGTACACCTTGTCGGCGCCTTCCTCCATCTGATCCCACAGGGTGGAGGAGGGAACGGGAACTCCCAGATTCTGCTGGAGCTTCTCAATGCGATTGAAAGGGAAGCCGACGCCGTATTTCAGGAGGGCGACCATCGCCCTGGCGCTGTCATCGTACTTGTCTTCGCCCGCTTCATCCGGCGCCCGGGCCGTGAAGACCGCTCCGCACAGGTTGCAGCGAAGCCTCTGGAGTTCGTAAACGGTTGCCTGGACGGGCGCCGCACCGCGAACCCGGACGATGATCCCCGGATCCTGCTGTACGTACACCTTGCCCTTCGGGCATTCCGGGCAGGGATCTTTGTGCTGCAGGGTCTGATGGCTGATTTTTTCTCTGTCGGCTCCGGTGTAGGCGGCGGCTCCGTTGCGGCCGTGTCCCTTGCGCTTCTTCCTTTTCTTTTCGGTCGGCTTCTCCGGGGGGCCTGTGCCGCCGGCGTCGTTCGGGGGCCCGTCATCCGAACCACCGTCCTCCTCCTCCCGTGTGTCCAGTACGTTCGAGGCCTTCTCCGTCCCGCTGCCGAACAGCATTTTCCGCAGCCGCCTGATGGATGTGTTTTTGGCCTCCAAAAGCCTGCTGACAAAGATAAAGGCGGTGATCACCCTCTGGAGGATCTCGCTGTCCCCTTCCGCGAGGGTACCGGACGCGACCCGCTGCCTGAGCGCCGACAGCTCATCGGTATCCACCTCCACCGGTTCGGGGGGCTTCATGACGCGTCCCCCGCGGTCATCCGCTGCCGGAAGTCGGCCGTCAGGGGATACCCCCACACGGCCTTGATGGAGCGGTTCTTCTTGTAGGTGTGGTCATTCTTGCCCCGGCCCGTGGTATCGCCGAGGTATCGCCAGTTGGCCGCCTTGTAGCAGGTGCCGGAGAACCGTTCGGTGTCCACGAAGGTCTCGAGGAACAGCACCGGATGGCGGTAGACGCTCTCCCAGTCCCTGGGTAGAACCCGGACCATCCGGCCCAGAAGATGGGAGGCCAGGTGCGGGACCCGGACCCAGGGCAGGATGAGGAACCGGCTGTTATA
>JAKSBM010001009.1 GCA_022361135.1 Desulfobacterales bacterium
ATCTGGGCCTGGAGGGTCTCAAAGGGTTCTTCCACGGGCATCTGATTTCTCAGTTTGGCCGCGTAGCCACCCAGGGCTGCGGTTTTTTCAACGATGGTGACATCGTAACCCACCTTGGCCGCATCCAGGGCCGCTGCCATACCGGTGACGCCGCCGCCCATGACCAGGATCTTCTTGGAGAAGGATTCTGTTTTGTAAGGTTCGGGCAGTTTCACCTTTTCCAGACGGATCATGCCCATTTTGATGTAATCTTCGGCCTTCATCTGGACCGGATCAAAATGCTCTTCGTCGTCCTTTTGGTCTTCTTCCAGCATGGGATAGGTATCCCGGGAATGGGGCCATACACAGCCTTCTCTTAAATTGGCCCTTTCAACGATGCAATTGTCAAAGTTGAACACATCAAAGTTCACCCGACGGGAACAGGCGCCGATGACCATGGAGTTGACCTTGCCATCGTCGATGTCCTTTTGGATGGTGGCAACCCCTTCTTTGGAGCATAGAAAGGGATGGGTGGTGCAATTGATCCCTTCTTCATCGGGTACGCCCACCAGCTCTTCGATGTCGAGGGCTTCGCCGATTCCACAGCCTGTACAAATATATACGCCGTATTTTTTATCCATGGTTCGCTTACCTCCTTACAAGGGTCTGAATGGCTTTGAGGGCCATGCCGGTGGCATTCTGGTTCGAGGTGACAACATCGGCGGGTTTATTGGCGCAACCGGCCGCGAACATGCCGCCTTTTTTGAAGTCGTTGATGATGAATCCTTCTTCGTTGAAGGTCAGGTCTGCATTGGGTTTGTCCACAGCTGCGGTGGGCTGCATACCCGTTGCCAGTACCAGCATGTCAACGTTCTGTCTGATCTTTTCACCGGAGATGGTGTCTTCGGCAACCAGGTTGATGTTTCCGGTTCCGGCTTCTTCGGCCACTTCGGCCACCTTGCCTTTAACAAAGAAGACATTTTCATCTTCCTTGAGTTTGGCGTAGAAGTTTTCGTATTTGCGACCCGGGGTCCGCAGATCAATATAATAGATGTAGATCTTGGCTTCGGGGTACTGGGCTCTCAGATAGGTGGCATGCTTCAAAGAAGCCATGCAACAGATGTAGGAGCAGTAAGACAGGTGATTTTCATCCCGGGAGCCGGCGCATTGTGCAAAGGCGATGGTTTCCGGCGCCTTGTCATCGGAAGGACGCAGGATTTTACCTTCGGTGGGGCCGTTTACGGAGGCCATTCTTTCCAGCATCATGTTGGTGACGATGTTCTGGTATCTGCCGAATCCCAGGTTGTCGATGCGGGTGGCATCATAGGGCTGCCATCCGGTGTTCCAAACAATGGCACCGACCTTGAGTTCAACTGATTTTTCTTCCATGTCGAAATCAACGGCATCATACTTACAGGCTTCTTTGACCTTGTCCCGGTCGTCGGTGCCCATGGCCGGATCCATGACGTAGCGCATGGGGAAGGCCATGTTGTGGGGCAGGTAGGCGGCCTTGCGACGGTCCATGCCAAAGTTGAATTCGTTGGAGATTTCGGTTTCACACACCTTGGCGCATTCGCCGCAGGCGGTACAGTTCTCATTGACATAACGGGGGGCGGTCTTGACGGTGACGGTGTAGTCTCCGGCCTGGCCTTCCACCTGGGCCACTTCACTCAGGGTGAGGACCGTGATGTTTTTATTATCTTTGAGACGTTTGTAATTGATTTCCAGCCCACAAGTGGGCGGACAGAGTTTGGGGAAGTAGTGCTTGAGCTGGGAGACTCTTCCGCCAAGGGATGCTTCCTTTTCAACCAGGAAGACTTCATACCCCACTTCGGCAGCTTCCAGTGCTGTGGTCAGGCCGCTGATGCCACCACCAACCACCATAATGCTTCCACTTTTCGGGGCTGAATTATCTGTTGTCATGCTGTCCCTCCGTGCATTTGAGTTATATTGGGTTCTATTCGTTTGTTCGGGTGCA
>JAKSBM010000601.1 GCA_022361135.1 Desulfobacterales bacterium
CTCAAAAGGATTCGGGAAATGGGTATCAAGGTCGCCATGGACGACTTCGGAACCGGGTATTCTTCCCTCTCATATCTGGAAAAAATGCCCATTTCCTGCCTGAAAATCGATAAGTCCTTTGTTGCGGGCCTGGCGCAGAACCCAAAGGCGGACATACTGGTGCAGGCCATCATCTCCATTGCCCAGGGCCTGGGCCTCATCGTTGTGGCCGAAGGGGTGGAGACCGAACAACAGGCAGAGGAGCTGACCCGGCTGGGATGCGAACATCTCCAGGGGTACCTCTTTGACCCGCCCCTGCCCCCTGAAAAAATACTAAAATCAATGCCGATGAAGCAGACGGTAAAACTAGCGGAGGGGAGACAAGACCATGAACGACACCCGATTTGACACGGCCAGGGCAGCCGCCCGGTTAATCCCCCTGCCCAAGATCTACCATCGATTGAGAAACCTCTTGGAGCAGCCCGACTACGCCATGGCCGACGTCGCAGTCCTCATCAGCCACGACCCCGCCATGACCACCTATTTTCTCAAACTGGTCAACAGCCCGTATAACCGGCGACGCCATCGCATCGAAACCGTCAGCCATGCCGTCAGCATGCTGGGAGTCCGACAAATCCACGACCTGGTGCTCAACGCCTCGGTTTTCAAAGCCCTGGAAGAAGCCCGGGTCCCACGGGCCGACCTGGCCCGGTTCTGGGAATACAGTGTCCGATGCGCCATGACCGCCCGGCTAATGGCTTCAGAATGCCGATTTCCAGATCCCAATCCCCTATTCACCTGCGGCCTTCTCCACGCCATCGGCCAAATGATCATGATGGATGTATTTCCCCAACAGGCCACCCGGGCCAAAGAAGAGGCATTGTCCGAGGGACAGCCCCTGTTCCAGGCGGAACGGCGGATCCTGGGATTTGACTACGCCAACCTGGGAGCTTGCCTCATGGAAGACTGGCACCTGCCGGACCGATTGATCACCGTCACCCGCTTCCACGTGGAACCGGAAAAGACACCCGCCTATCCAAGGGAAACAGCTCTTATTTTTTTCATCTCCCAATCGGTATCCACCGCCATTGCCCAAAGGTCTTTTGATGGATGGGCCGATGCCGTTCACCCATCCCTGTGGCAAACCGCGGGCATCACACCGGAGCAATGCATCACCCTGGAAAAAGAGGCAGGCAAACAGATTCAAGAAACCGGATATCACACCTTTTTGAGTTAGACATGGAGTCATGGATAGAATGAATTGCAGATCTCAACAGCCATTGACAGCCCCCCCATTGGGCCATCGCCTGTCCCGGGCACCTTTCTTTTCCATCCAACCCATGGCCGGAAAAGAACCTGCGCCGCCCATGGCCAGAGCCATTGCGGCGTTCATCCATCTCGTCTGCCTTCTGGCTGCTTTGAGCCTGCTCCAGGTTTCCCCGGCACGGGCAGAAGGGGGGGACCTGGCCCATACCATGAAACTGGCCATATCCTGCAATCCCCAAATTGCAGCGGCCGTGCAACGATACAAAGCGGCCCAGGCCGAAATAAAAAAACAAAAAAAACGGTACATGCCCAGCCTGGACATGACCTTGGGATACGGGGTGGAGCAATACAACGACGCCCTGGCCCGAAAAAACAACCGGGAACGGGACTGGGATGGAAAAAGCGAAGCCTCCCTGAGCCTGGTTCAACGGATCTATGACGGAGGAGAGACCCGGCAACAAATTGCCATACAACAGGCCATCCTAGACGCTGAAACCCTGGGAGTGCTCTCCCGGATCCAGTCCGTGGCCCTGGATGCCGTCTCCGCGCACCTCCAGGTCTGGCGCAACATCAAGATGCTGGCACTTGAACTGGAAATCTGCGCATTTTATCAGGACACCGTGAATCTGCTGGCGGAAAAGGAACGGGCCGGGGTCGGTTCCATTGCCGATGTGGTCCAGACCCAGGCCCGACTTGCATCGGCCCGACAACGCCTTTCCATGGTCCACACCGAGCTGAGGGAGGCCCGTTTTCAATATCACAAGGTCACCGGCCGGCCTCCGGGCAAAATCATGCCCGTGCCCCTTCCCACGCCCATGCCCCCAAGCCTGGACTCTGCCATAAAAAAAATTGCATCGGATAATATCGAGCTCCTTGCCATGGCCGCCCGGTTCAGGGCTGCAAAGGAAGGGGTGGCACTGGTGGACACGGCATGGTATCCCAGAGTCAACCTGAAGCTCAGCACCAACTACCAGGACCAGTTTGAGGGAAAAACCAGCTGGGAGAACTCCAACGAAGCCATGATGACCCTTCGGTGGAACATTTTCAACGGTGGCATGGACCATGCCAAGAGGGAAAGCGCCCTGGCCCGGGAAAGCGAACAGGCCCATCTCAAGGCGGAAAAGCAATTGGAAATCCAACGCCTCCTCTCCTTTGCCTGGGTCCGGTATCAGAGCCTCATGAAGCAAAGGAAAGACCTTGAACAGGGCAAGGAATACAGTTGGCAGACCTTTGTCCATTACAAAGGGCAATTCCACCTCTCCAAACGAAGCCTCATCGATGTTTTAAATGCCAAACAGGACTACTACAATTTTGCCCGGCAGCTCATCGATATTCCGGTAAAGGAGGTTTTGGAAGCCTACCAGATCCTCTCTTTCACCGGCACTCTTCCCATGGAAGTGGAAGGGAGTTCTCCGTAACCGGCTCCAAAGGAAGGCGGCTGATTCCATGGGGGCCAGTCACCATCCGGCACGAACATTCCCCTTCCCGACCGTTGGGTTTAATGGACTCCGGCCTCACAATATACGACGCCGGGCAAATGACAGGGAAAGACGGAGTTCCTCCTCCACTTCTGCAAAAATCCCGGATCAAGATACCGGCCGCCCCCCATCAAGATCGGAGAGTATCCCCCGCCCTTGGCAC
>JAKSBM010000873.1 GCA_022361135.1 Desulfobacterales bacterium
GGAACCTGGTCCAGCTGAACCACGCAGCCGTTGGAAATCATGGCGGATTCACCAATGGAAGAGGAGAGTCCGCCGCCGCCATTGTCCGTAATAAAGGGAATCAGCCCTTCGTCCCGGCAGACCAGGAGGAAGTCGTGCATTTTTTTTTTTTTTTTGGGATCGCCGATCTGAACGTGGCCGGCGGGGGTGTTTTCGGAAAAACTTTCAGAGGAAGCGGTCACCCCGTGGATGCCGTCCTTGCCCACACGACCGCCGCACATGATGATCAGTTCACCCGGGGAGGTTTCCTTTTCATGGGAAGGCGCACCTTGAACGGTCTTGGGCATGATACCCAGGGCGGTTACGAAAACCAGGGCCTTTCCCATGTAACCGGGATCAAAAAGGGTCTGGCCGAAGGTGGTGGGTACCCCACTCTTGTTTCCGCCATCCTTTACCCCTTCAACCACACCATCCAGAAGACGTCTGGGATGGAGGGGGGGATTCAGGGGACCGTCGTAGTTCACATCCCCCACGCAGAATCCAAAGGAGCCCATGAAAAGCTTGGAGCCCAGACCGGTTCCCATGGGATCCCGGTAGACCCCGACGATGCCGGTGATGGCCCCACCGTAGGCTTCCATGTTGGAAGGGGAGTTATGGGTTTCACCGGTGATGACGTAATTGTTTTCATCGTCGAAACGGCCCACGCCGGCATTGTCCCAAAGTACGGAAACCACCCAGTCCTTCTTGTCCTTCAATTCCAGGGTGGGATCCTTGATATAGGTTTTAAACAGGGAATTTTCCGTGACGCTTTCACCGGTTCCCATGTCGGTGTAGTGGAAAATCCCATTGAAGGTGTTGTGATTACAATGGTCGGAACGGGCCTGGGAGATGTATTCCAGTTCCAGATCCGTGGGCTTGGACAGCCCCACATCTTCACGATCCTTGAGCACCCCTTCGGAAAGGAAGTATTCCCGGATGACAGGGATGTCCGCCGGGTTCAGCGCCAGGTTCCGCTCGTCGGAAATCCGGGCCAGGGTTTCATCGGAATCGATTTCAATGGTATCACAGGTGGGTTCGTGGTTCAGGATCACCTTGGGCGGTTTCACATCAACCCCCACACTGGGATCCCATTCTTCCCGGGAGTATACCCGGTACTGCTGGATAATGGGGTTGGAAAGCAACTCCGCAGCCAGCTTTTCCACATCTTCCCGGGTCAATTCTGGGCCGGTCAGACAATACCGACGGGAGGTGTAAATCCCTTCGTCCTCGGTAAAGGTCTTGCCCAGTACATCGGTGACAGCCTCCATGGCCGTGGCACCGGCATTATCCTTCACACCGGGACGGAATCCGATCCAGATGCACCAGTCGAATCCCAGATCCAGGCTGCCGATGGCCGACACCTGGGTGACCGGATTGGTCAGAATCTCCCGTTGGATAATCTCCAACTGGTCCATATCCAGGTCTGCGTCAAATAGAACTCGGTTGACACACCGTGCCGACTGGATGTTGATCCCAAAATAGGAATCTGCCTTTTTCATCAACGAGGATGCCTCGGCATCCCGCAGCGCTTCTTTCAGCGCAATCTCAATAGAGGAAATCATAATTTACCCACCGTTGAACATTCTGACAATGTCGTTGTAAAACACAAAGACCATTAATGTCACCAATAATGCAGCTCCAAACTGAATGAGCCTTTCACGCATTTTATCATTCACAGGTTTCCCTGTGATGGCTTCGATCCCGAAGAACAATAGATGCCCGCCATCCAGAACCGGGATCGGAAAAAGATTAATTATGCCCAGATTCACGGACAAAAGTGCGATGAACCAGACAAAATTGGTCATACCGGCCTTGGCCTGTTCTCCCGCCATCTGGGCGATCATGATGGGACCGCCCAAGTTATCGGCGGAAAGACTGCCGTTGATCATTTTGGCCACGGAAAGGATGGTTACCTTCACCAGACCATAGGTATCGGCAAAGGCGCGTCCCAATGCCTGGACCGGATTTAATGGAGAATGGAAGACCTCACCGTTTCCCACAATGCCGATGACATAGCGGTCCACGGGTTCTCCAAATATATTTTTGCTGGAATGGGCCTTGGGCACGATGACAAACTCACCCTGCTGCCCCCCCCGCATGACTTTCAGATGAATTTCCTCACCCTTTGAACCGCCCACGATTTCGGAGATGTCCTCAAAGGAGCCAATGGGATTTCCATTGATTTCCCGGATCTCATCCCCGGGCTGGAGTCCGGCCGCCTGGGCCGGAGAGTCGTCCACCACCTTGCCGATGACAGGCTCAGCCAAATAGACGCCCGAGGTAAAATAAAGGATAAAGAAAATAAGAATGGCCAGGAAAAAATTAAAAAAGGGACCGGCGGCCACAATGAGGCTCTTCTGCCACAGGGCCTTGTGGGAAAAGGATCGGGCCTTGTCCGCTTCGGAAAGATCGGTTCCGGGTTCTTCCCCCACCATTTTCACATATCCCCCCAGGGGAATGGCCGAGATGCAGTAAAGGGTTTCCCCCCATTTTCGACTCAGGATTTTGGGGCCGAATCCCAGGGAAAAAACATCCACCCCCACCTTGCAGAACCGGGCCGTGAGAAAGTGACCCAGCTCATGTATAAACACCAATACACCAATGACGATAATAAATGCGACAACCGAATGACCCATTCTATGACCTCGTTAATTTATATGAGAGATGCTGCCGTTTCCCTGGCCCAGCAATCGGCTTCAATAATACCTGAAAGATCAGGATTGTCAATGCGCCGATGCTGCCCCATAACCTTGGAAATGATGTGAAAAATATCCAGAAATCCCAGGCGTTTTTCCAGGAATGCCTGGACCACGACTTCATTGGCTGCATTCATCACCGCAGGCAGGGTTCCGCCCTGTTGCCCGGCCTCAAAGGCCATGGCCAGGGAGGGGAATTTTTCCAAATCCGGCGCCATGAATGTTAAGCCTTGCATGGCCGTGAAATCCGGAAAATCCAGTCCAAGATCCATGCGACGGGGGTAGGAAAACGCGTAGCCAATGGCCTGACGCATGTCCGGGATCCCCATCTGTGCGATGACCGACCCATCCGCATACCCCACCATGGAATGGACAATACTCTGGGGATGAACCACCACCTCAATCTGCTGGGCCGGCAGGTTAAATAGATGCATGGCCTCGATGAGCTCCAAGCCCTTGTTCATCAATGTGGCAGAATCAATGGTGATCTTGGGCCCCATGGACCAATTGGGATGGTTGAGTGCATCTTCCCGGGTGATCCGGGAAAACTGGGAAAACGGAGTGCGGGTGAAGGGGCCACCCGAAGCGGTGAGAAAGACCTTTTTTAAATCCTTTTCCCGATTACCGGCCAGGCATTGGAAAATGGCGGAATGTTCGCTGTCCACGGGCAGGATATCCACGCCCTTTTCCCGGGCCAGGGACATGACGATTTCCCCGGCCATGACCAGGGTCTCCTTATTGGCCAGGGCAATCTTCTTCCCTGCGTTAATGGCGGCCAGTGCCGGTTCCAGTCCGGCGGCCCCCACCATGGCCAGGAGGGTGATATCCGCTGTATCCCAGGCGGCGGCGGCCATGAAGCCGGCACTGCCCACCAGGATCTCCGGCTTGCAGCCCCCTGTGATCTGCCGGGACAGGGCCAATGCGGTTTCACCGTCCAGAACGGCAACGGCCTGGGGCTGAAACTCCCGGATCAGGGGAAGGATTTTTTCAATGTTTCGTGCGCAGGTCATGGCCTGCACAGCGTAGGTATCTGGATGTCGTCTTACAATCTCCAGGGCGGACTGACCGATGGAACCGGTTGCGCCCAGTATGGAGAGGCCGATCATAACGTGAACACCAGGTAGGTATAAAGGATGGGGATGGCCAGCAGCAGACCGTCGATTCGATCCAGCATGCCTCCGTGCCCCGGCAGAATCCTGCCGGAATCCTTAATGCTGGACGCCCGCTTCATGGCCGATTCAAATAGATCGCCCACCTGGCCGGCAATGGCCAGAATAAAGGAGCATGGCAGCATGACCAGGGAAAGGATGAAATCGTGGAAGAAGAGCATGGAAAAAACCATTCCCAATATCGTTGAGGCCAGGATGCCTCCCATGGATCCCTCTATGGTTTTATTGGGACTGATGTTGGGTGCCAGCTTCCGCTTGCCGAAGAAAGTACCGCCGTAAAAGGCGCCGGTATCGTTGGCAAAGATCACGATGAGGAGCCAAAGGATCCAGAAGGTGCCCTGCTCAAAGCCCCGAATAAAAATGAGGCAGGCCAGGGAAGACGGGATATAAACCATTCCCAGCACCTGTCGGGCAATGATGTCGAAGACATTGTCGCAGGATGCGAAACGGGACAAAACAAAGATGGCCATGAGCACCAGATCCAGGACCAGGGTCAGAAACATGATCTGCATGGATCCCAGGGTGGCACCGATAACCAGGCCAATGGATATGCCGTAGGAAATGAATTTTATGGTTTGGGAGATGGGGCCTTCGTCGTTGCCGAAGATGATGCGCAGGTACTCCCGGACCGAAAAAACCGACACAGCCGAAATCAGACTGGCCAGGAGGATGAGGTTGCCTTTAAATAGTATCCATAGGACAAGGGGTCCGAGGATTATTGCAGTGAGCCATCGTTTGAGGTGTTGCATGCCACTTTACCGAACCTTCGGTCCCTTTCTTGAAATTTTTTCAGGATATCTATGAATTCTGCTCTGCTGAAATCCGGCCACAGGGTCGGGGTAATAAAAATTTCAGAGTAGGCTGCCTGCCACATGAGGAAGTTACTCAACCGGAACTCTCCCGAAGTGCGGATGATAAGATCCGGATCGGGCATCCCTGCGGTATAAAGATGGTCGGAAACCATCTCCTCTGTGATCTCCTCCGGGGCAATGTCTCCGGCAGCCACCTTGGCAGCCAACTGCTGTGCCGCCCGGGTGATGTCCTGGCGCCCGCCGTAACTTAAGGCCAGATTCAAGGTCATGGTCCGGTTGTCCCGGGTCATGGTCATGGTCTCTTCGGCTTCCCTGCGGACTTCCTTGGGCAATTTATCAATCTGTCCCAGGATATTGAGCCGAATACCCTTCTCCATCATTTTCCGACGCTCTTTTATCATGAAACTTTTCAAAAGCTTCATGAGGGCAGAAACTTCGAGTTTAGGGCGCCCCCAATTTTCGGTTGAAAAGGCATAAAGGGTCAGGACATCGACGCCTATATCGTTTGCGGTTCTAACAACCTCACGAACGGTTTCAGTACCGCGCTCGTGACCCCGCACCCTATTCATCAACCGCTTCTGCGCCCACCGTCCATTTCCGTCCATAATCAATGCAACGTGGGCAGGAATCAACTTCGGATTCAGAGGGCTTTCCATAACCGTATCAAACTTCGAGGATTTCTTTTTCTTTTTCAGCATATATTTCGTCCAGCCGCTTGACGTATTTATCCGTGAGATCCTGAACTTTTTTCTGGCCGCCAAAGGAATCATCTTCGGAGATGTCGCCTTCCTTCTGGAGGTCCTTGAGCATTTCATTGGAGTCCCGACGGATATTCCGGATGGCAACCTTATAATCTTCACAGGTCTTGGCAACGCCCTTGGCAATTTCCTTTCTCCGTTCCTCGGTGAGGGGCGGAATGGAAATGCGGATGAGTTTGCCGTCGTTGGAAGGGGTCAGGCCGA
>JAKSBM010000202.1 GCA_022361135.1 Desulfobacterales bacterium
AAATGCCGGTGGGGTAATGGGGCCCACCGGCATTAATGGTTTCATGGAATGGATGGGGTCTTCTCTGGCGTCGGTTCAGGGCCGCAGTCGGAGTTCAAATTCGACCGGGCTATCCAGCCCCGGTTAGACCCCCTTGTATTTTTCCATGTATTCGTCAAAGTTCATGAGCCGATCTTCGATGCCCTGGGGGGTGAGTTCGATGATTCGGTTGGCAATGGTGTTGGCAAACTCATGGTCATGGGTGGTGAAGAGAAGAACCTCCTGGAACCGGGTGAGGCTTTCGTTGAGTGCGGTGATGGATTCCAGGTCCAGATGGTTGGTGGGTTCGTCCAGCATGAGGACGTTGGCCTCGTCCAGCATCATTTTGGCCAGCATGCAGCGGACCTTTTCCCCGCCCGAGAGCATGGTGGTCTTTTTGGTGGCATCTTCTCCGGAAAACAGCATCCTCCCCAGGAATGTCCGGGCAAAACTTTCCCCTTCCGTGGGGGGGGAGTATTGGAGGAGCCAGTCGATGAGGCTCATTTCCGAATTGAAATGGGCCGAATGTTCCTTGGGAAAATATGAGGAATTGATGGTGACGCCCCAGTGGACTGTGCCGCTGTCCGGCTCCATTTCACCGGCCAGGATCTGGAAGAGGGCGGTTTTGGCCAGGGGGTTGTCCCCCAGGAAGGCGATTTTGTCCCCATTGTTCACGGTGAAGGTGACATTGTTCAGAACCGTCTCCCCCTCAATGGTTTTGGTGAGGTTCTGGACTTCCAGGATGATGTTGCCGCAGCTTCTTTCCGGTTTAAAGGCAATGTAGGGGTATTTCCTGGATGAGACGGGCATGTCTTCGATGGTGAGCTTTTCCAGCAATTTTTTCCGGGAGGTGGCCTGTTTGGATTTGGAGGCATTGGAGCTGAACCGGCGGATGAATTCCTTGAGTTCATTGGCCCGGTCCGTGACCTTTTTATTCTCCGCCTGGCGCTGCTTTATGTTGAGCTGGCTGGCCTGGTACCAGAAGTCGTAATTGCCCACATACACGGAGATTTGTCCAAAGTCGATGTCGGCGATGTGGGTGCAGACCTGGTTCATGAAGTGACGGTCATGGGAGACCACGATCACGGTATTCTTAAACCGGTAGAGGAAATCCTCCAG
>JAKSBM010000285.1 GCA_022361135.1 Desulfobacterales bacterium
GCATGTGCGCCGACTCCTGCTTCCTCTACCAGGTCAATGGGAAATCCCCGGACCAGGTCCCGGCCCATAAGATCCACTTTTCCCTTGCGTTTGATGATCTCACCCAGGGTGGACTGGATCTTATGGGCCGGTACCTGGTCCGGGGATTTTCCATTGACCTGGTAGAGGAAGCAGGAGTCGGCGCACATGCCGCAGTGGGCACAGATTTCCAGCCAGGTGCGGAGCCGGGATTTGCAGGTGTTCTGGATGGTTTTCCAGAGCAGGTCGGAATCCACGTCCAGGGATTTCATCTCTTCGTAATATTGCTTCCCGCTCTTGTCGGACAGCAGTTCGGTGATGCCTTCGGCGGTGTCAATGGGTTGTTTATTGCAGTATTTTCCTTCGGGCATGGTGGTCTCCTAAGTGTTTACCAGTTCATCTGGGTTCCCTTCATTCCGCCCCGCTTGATGCCGAAATCCATTCCCAATTGGGCTCGGGAGGCAAAGAAGAGGAAGACATGGGAGAGTTTGGTAAAGGGGATGGCCAGCAGGAGCAATTCCCCGGTGAAAATGTGGGCATTGAGCCAGAAATCATAGGTTCCGACCTGGTACCGGGCCAGGAGGCCGGTGGCAAAGGGGAGCAGGGAGAGCAGGAGCACGCCCACATCCTTGCGGTCGGTGAGGATTCTCACCTCGGGCAGGACCAGCCGCCTCAGGAAGAGAAAGCCCAGGCAGAGCAGGGCCACCCAGGCGATGATGTCGGCGGCGCAACTGCCCAGTGTGGGCAGGCCGATGCCCAGTTTAGCCTTGAGGAATACGGTGTGGCCGGCCAGGAAAAGGGGCAGGCCCACGGCGCCCAGGTGGAAGCCGAAAAAGGCGGCGGCCATGACCGGCTGTTTTCTCCAGGGGCGGGTGCCGTATGGGATGAGCCAGCGGTAGATGGAGCGGAAGGCGCCCTTTAATCCGGCCATGGGGTGGCTGGTATAGGCCACCCGGTCCAATTGCCAGGATAATCCCTTAAAATAGAGGATGAACCGAATGGCCGTGCCCACAAGGCAGACCCCCAGGCTGAAGTAGAAAAAGGGACCGGTGAGGAATGCATGCATTATGAAATCTCCTTAACAAAGGGGGTGGTGTTATTCATCATCGTCCCTGTCCGTGAGAAAGCGCCAGAACAGGGGCATGAAAACCAGGATTCCGGCCATAACCAGATAGGTGATGCCCTTGGAATGGGTCATGAAGTCCTGGAGGGTGTAAAATTCCATGGGTGTTCTCCTTGTTTAATGGGCGTCCTTGTATTCCGGGTGTTCGTAGAGAATGGGCATCCGTGTGGCAATGAACCGGTAGACCACCACCCCCAGGGTGACAATGAAGACCGTGGTGCCGATTTCCAGGATGGAGGGCATGTAACGGTCCGCCGACGGTAGCTGGTAGTTGAATGCAATGATGGAGATGTTGAACCGGTTGAGCACGATGCCGAGCACGGTCCAGACGGCGGCAATGCGGATGAGGTTGAGCCGTTTTTCCCGGGCACCCACGCTGTAGAGAATGGCCGGGAAGAGCACAAACCCCACCAGCTCCATCAGATACCAGAGGCCCCATCCCGTGGTCAGGTAATGCCAATTGTTATCCACGGCCAGGCCGATGAGCTTAATGCCCACATACCCCATCATGACAAAGGCGGCTGCCTTGCCAAAGCCCAGCACCACCCCGTCGGATTCCGCCAGGTGGGTGGCATCCATCTTGTGGTGGAGCCATTTGTGGGCCATGGCCCCCTCAAAGATGACCATGGACATGCCGGCAAACATGGAGGAAATGAAGAAGTAAACATGGAGATAGCCCGAGTACCAGAGGGGGTGGAGTTTGGATGGGGCAATCATGAACAGGGCCCCCAGGGAGGATTGGTGGAGGGTGGAAAGGACCACCCCGAATATGGTGAGCACCAGGGTGAGGCGCACCACCCATGCCCTGAGGTTTTTAAAGCCCAGCCATTCAAAGGCGGCCGGGGTCCATTCGATGAAGAGCACGGTGAGGTAGAGAAAAACGCAGAGGCCCACTTCAAAGAGCAGGGAGGAGGTGCCCTGGGAGTAAAATATGGGGTAGGGCAGCCGCCAGGGACGTCCCACGTCGTAGTGGAGGGCAAAGACCACCAGGGCATAGCCCAGAAAGGCGGTGAGGATGGCCGGCCGGACGGCGGAGTGGAACCGTTTCAGGCCAAAGATATAACAGGCCGAGGAGGTGACGTAGCCCCCGGCGGCCAGGGCAACCCCGCAGAGGAGGTCAAAGCCGATCCACAATCCCCAGGGATTGTTGTTGTCCAGGTTGGTGACGGCGCCGATCCCCTGGGTGAAACGCATCACCGTGAGGATGAAGCCCAGGACAAGGATGATGCCGGCCACCACATTAAAGGGGGTGAGGAGTTTGGATTTTTCGGTTTGGGTATTTTCCATGGTTAATCCTCCTCCTTTTTCGATTCCGCGGGGGGCTGGTCCGGCTCATCTTCCGGGGCTGGTTCCGCTTCCGCGGCTGCGGCTTCCAGTTCGGCCTTCATCTCTTCCCGGCCCTTTTTTTCCGCTGCGGCCACGGCGTTTTCCTTTTCCCGGGTCAGTTTATCCTTGAGTTTGTCCATCTGGCCGGTGAGGTCCTGGGTGGTTTCGGCCACGGCCTGGTCCACGGCGTCTTTTTGCTCTTCTTTGGCAATTTTATCCCTGCGCTGGGAGATGGCATAGGCCCCGGTGAGGAGCACCGGCCACAGGCCCACCACAATGGGAACGGCACCCAGGGGGCCGGCGGTGAGTTCCGGGGCCGAGGTTTCGCCCAGATCCGTTCGCATGCCCATTTCATCAAAGGGAACATCGGAGATGTAAAGCCATGAGGTGCCGCCCATTTCCTTTTCCCCGTAGATGTGATCCCGGTAGCGGTCCGGTCGTTTGGCAATGCGGCGCCGGGCTTCCTTGATGAGATCGGTGCGTTTGCCGAATACCAGGGCTTCCTTGGGACAGATTTCCACACAGCCCGGGAGTTTGCCCTCCAGGATCCGGGGGCGGCAGAGGGTACACTTGGTCACCTTGGGGGTGAGGGGATCATCATAGGTATAGGCCGGTACATTGAAGGCACAGGCCACCATGCAATAGCGGCAGCCCACACAGAGGTGCTCTTCATAGACCACGGCCCCGGTTTTGTCCTTGTGAAAGGCTTTGACAAAGCAGGCCGAGGCACAGGCCGGTTCCAGGCAATGGTTGCATTGGATTTTGGCAAACCGGTTGCCCGGGAATTCATTGACCACGGTGTAAACGGCTTCATCGGTGCGGCGTTTCTGGTTCAACACGGAGAGGTCGTCAAAGGGCTGTTCCGGTTCCCCCAGGGCATTTACCTGGTTGCAGGCCTGCTCGCATTTGCGGCAGCCGATGCACCGGGTGGTGTCGTGGAGGACGCCGAATCCGTCGGGATAGCCCTTGAAAACCTTGTTGGTCGCTGCATGGACCTTGCCCGCTGCAGTGCTTCCCAGGGCGGCCGCCGTCAGGCTGCCCAGGAATTTTCTGCGGGAAATAGCCATAGATCCACCTTTGTTGTCGGATTGGGTATTGGTATTTTCTTTATTTTTTTTCATGGCACTTTACGCACTCCCTCGGGCGGACCGATGCAATGTCCATCTCCTGGTGGCAGCCGATGCATTGGCCGTGGTAGGCACCCTTGAGCCCGGGTTTCCCCGTGGCCGGATCCGGTTCCCTGCCGTGGCAGGAGGCGCACTTGGGCGGGGTCAGGCTGGGGGGACTATGGTGGTGGCAGCCCGTGCACTGGGTCAGTTCATTGCCGTGGAAGGCTTTGGCCAGGGCACTTTTTCCCGTGGCTTCCATGAGGGTGTTGACCACCTTTTCATGGGGAAATTTACTGGGCTTGTATTCCCGGACCAGGGTATCGATGACCACCTCCTGGGGAATCTGTTCCCGGGGGAGTTGTTTGTATTGTTCCCTGCGCATGATGAGGGCGGCCTTGGCCAGGGTGGTTGCGGCCTGGGGTTGTACCAGGTATCTCTGGGGCATGGACTGGGCCTTGAAATTGTGGCAGGCCTTGCAATTGGTCTCTTCCCGGGCGGAGAGGATCTGGGTATGGCAGCCGGCGCATTCTTTTTGGTTGAGTTGGCTGGTGTGGCAGCCCTGGCAGCTTCGGTTGCTTTGGCGGCTGTGCATGGCATCGGCCAATTTGATAAAATTGCCTGCTTTTTTACCCCCTGGGCTGTGGCAATTTTTGCAGCCTTCAAGGGCGGCGTGGTGGCAGGATTTGCAGCCGATGTCCTGGGTTTCATGGAATTCATGGTTAAAGGGAACGGGGTCCATGGCGGCCTGGATCTTTTTCTGGTTCGCCTTGGTATCCTTTCCCAGGGGGAGCCATCCGGTGATCAGGATGGCGTCGGGTTGATTTCTTTGGAGCCGGGGCAGATCGTCCAGTTTTTCAATTTTGGCCTGGGCCTGGGCTTGGTGGCAGCCGTTGCAATTCACCGGCCCTGCATTTTTTTTACGGCTGTTCAACTGGAGGTGGCAGGCCACGCAGGAATCGTGGGCCGCACGGCGGTTGTTTCTGATTTCGCCCTTTCCTTCCGGGGTGTGGCAGTATATGCAGGCCCCTTCCTTTCCATTTTCATAGAAGGTTTCCAGGGTTTTATCATTGGCGCTGTGGTGGCAGGCGCTGCAATTGGTGTCGTAGGTTTTTAACCGGGATGGAATGTCTGGACTGGATTCGTGTCTGAAGTGGAGGGAGCGGTCGAAGTCAAGGGGGAGTCGGGCGGAGGCCCGGGGAGGATCGGCATTGTGGCAGTCCCGGCACTGGGCTTCCAGGGGGCCGGTGCCGGCCCGGGTTTCGGGCTGGCTGGGGGGCTTGCCCTTCATCTCGGTGTGGCAACCCACACATTCATCGTGGTAGAGGGTTTGGTAGTCCATGTCCGGGGGCGCTGTGCTGCGCTTGAACCGGAACAGGGGTTTTCCTTTTTTGGATGGGTGACAGGCGTCGCAATTTCCGTCCATGGCCCGGTTGTGAAGATCATGGGGAAAGTTCACCCCGGGCATTTCCTTGGGCCCCCCGGGGAGATCAATGGGAAAGATATCCGGGGAAAGGGGTTTGGATGGTGCTGCATGGTCGAAGGCAGTGCCCCGAACGGCGGCAGATACGGATGACACGGAGAAATTCAGCAGCACTGCGGCTGTACAAAAGAGAAGGAAAGATCTTAGTTTTGGCATAACCCGATCCCCTGATAGATGTTGATGAATGACATCCAAAGTGTCCATGGAAATGGAATGCAGTTATGGCAAAGACTTCGTTGAACCGCACCCTGTTTTGTCTGGACTGAACAGGGTCCATTTTCATGTCTTTTTTTATCTTTGAATTTAATCCCAGTGAATTTGTAGGAATTATTGTTAATAAAAAAGATCCAGCCTTGTCAACACAAATTTGAAGAAAAAAATGGAGCTAAGGGATTGGTTTGATTTGGAAAGCCATTTCCACGGAATGGAATGGGGTTGCGACCGGGAGACTTTCGGTTTTGGCGTCAAACCGGGGTGGGGCGACGGGAAACCGCCATGGGCTCTCGTTTGCCGGGGTGGAAAAATGGAGGTGGGAATTGGGCTTTTCAGGGCGAAACAGGGTTTCGCCCCGGGTGAATTTTTTGTTTAAAATGGGGAAATTAAACAAGGGGGGAAATCATCGCCGGTCATGTGAAAGGAATTCAGGCATTTTCCTTGAACTGAATTTCCGGGATGGGCATGAGTTTCTTTCCCGGTCCTAGGCAGACCAGTTCCAGGCGGCAGGTGACGGCAGCCTTGTTCCCCTGGGGGCGCCAGGCCTCATGGAAGAAAACCATGCGGTAGGGGCCATCCTTTTCCCACCGGGTAC
>JAKSBM010000521.1 GCA_022361135.1 Desulfobacterales bacterium
ACCTTGTTCTCACCGGCCAGACCAATGGCGGCCACCTGGGCCTTGGGCTGGTTCAGCTCATCCTTGAGCAATTCCGCCGTTTCAATGGCCCCCTTGCCCGCCAGATGGGAGGCGTCCCGGATTTCCACCTGATCATTATTAATATAGAGATAGACCAGCTTCTCGGATTTCCCCTTGAAGATGATCTTATCATAGCCCGCATACTTGAGCTCCGGGGCCCAGAAACCGCCCATCATGGAAAAGGCCAGCAGCTTGGTCTGGGGCGAAATCGTCGTTACAATGGTCCGGTTGCAGCCAATGGCAGGGGTCCCGCAGAGCAGGCCGGCACTGAAAATCAGAAGGTTCTCCGGTGAAAAGGCCTCCACCTCCGGGGGCACCCGGTCCCACATAATCTTGGCGTTGGTCCCCAGCCCGCCCAGGTAAAGCTCGGTTTCCTTGGGGTCGGTGACCACCTTTTCAATATTTCCCCGGGTAAGATCTATTTCCAAATTAAACCCAGTCTCTGCATACCTCATTTTTCTCCCCTTTTATAACCCTTTAATTCCAAAGGAAAATTCGGTTGTTGACTGAAAAATCATCACACTTTCGGTACGATGTAACCATAATTAAGCTATATTGTGGCTACAAGTCAAGAAAAAACCGACACCTTTGTTCCAGAGGGGATTTTTTCGCCAAATTGAGAAAAGTAAACAAGGGAAAGAAGGCCGCCGGCAAGACCTGAAACCGGAGCACTATTTAATGAATATGGCCCGTGGAACAAATCCTGTCCCATCCAAAAACCCATATAATCAGCCATATAAATATATTGACACAAACCATCGGGCGACTTATCCTTCCTCCATGGTTCAGAATTCACATTTTGAGTGGGATCCCCAAAAAGACCAGGGGAATCAGGCAAAGCACAATGTTTCCTTTGCCCTTGCCCAGCAAGCGTTTTTGGATCCTGAACGTATCATTTTAAAGGACCTGGGCCACAGCAAAGAAAAAGACAGATACTACTGCCTGGGGTGGGTCGACAATAGAGTTCTCACCGTTCGATTCACCTACCGGGCCCACCGAATCCGAATTTTCGGGGCCGGGTATTGGCGAAAAGGAAGGAAAATATATGAAAAAGAAAATCACTTACACAGATGAACCCATGGAAAAGGTCAAAGTCGTGGCCGACTTCCTCCCCTCCCCCGAGGAACTGGTCCTCAAAGACGAAACCGTCAAGGTCACCATTTCCCTGAGCAAAGTCAGCGTGGATTTCTTCAAACAAGAAGCAAAAAAGTACAACACCCAATACCAGAAAATGATCCGCCGCCTTCTGGACGAATACGCCACCCGGCAACAATCCTGACGGCTCCTTACGGCCTTGCAATAGGGAAGTTATTTCTTGATAATTTCAAGTCGAAAAGGAAATGAATAAAACCAATTAATCCCCCTAATCATGATTTAAAACCTAA
>JAKSBM010000109.1 GCA_022361135.1 Desulfobacterales bacterium
CATCATTGGCGTGGGGCCCGAAGGCGTGGTCTTTAAACCCGCCGGGGATATCTGGGGCATGGACACCTACAGGGCCGAAGATGCCGTCATCGAAACCCTGGCCAAGGACTCGGGCTACAAGAAAAAAGGGGCCGTGGTCATTGGGCCGGCCGCGGAAAACCTGGTGGCCTTCGGGGTCATTGAAAACGATTATTGGCGCTCGGCCGGCCGCACCGGCGTGGGCACGGTCCTGGGCGCCAAACAGCTGAAGGGCATTGCCTTTTACGGGGATGCCAAGCGGGAATTCTTTTCCAAGGACAAGGTGAAGGCCCTGTCCAAGAAAATCACGGCCCAGGGTAAAGAAAGCCCGGTGGTCAAAGCCTATAAGGCCAATGGGACCTCCATGATGGTGGATGCCCTGAACAATGCCAAGGCCTTTCCCACCAAATACTGGCGCAAGGGCGAATGCGAACACCGGGAAAAAATCAATGCCGCGGCCCTGCATTCCAAATGCGATGTAAAGGCCAATTCCTGTGCCAAATGCTTCATGGCCTGCGGCCGCCTGGCCACGGTGAAGGAAGGACGCCACAAGGGACTCACCATTGAAGGACCGGAATATGAAACCCTGTACTGCTTCGGCGGTCTGTGCATGATCGACTCCATTGAGGAAATCGTTCACCTCAACGATGTCTGCGACCGTCTGGGCATGGACACCATCACCGCCGGCAACCTGGTGGCCTTTACCATGGAAGCCTGGGAACGGGGCAAGGTGGACCATGAAATCCACTGGGGCGATGCCAAAGCCACCACCGAGCTCCTGGAAATGATTGCCCGGAGGGAGGGCATTGGCGATCTGCTGGCCCAGGGCATCAAACCCACGGCCCGGGCCTGGGGCATGGAGGACGTAGCCATCTACGCCAAGGGCATGGAACCGGCCGGTTACGACCCCCGGGTCCTCAAGGGCATGGGCCTGGCCTATGCCACCTCGGACCGCGGGGCCTGCCATCTGCGGGCCACCTTTTACAAACCTGAATTGTCCGGGATGATCGAACCGGACCAGATCGAAGACAAGGCCGAACTTTTCCTGGATTTCGAAGATCGGCTCACCCTGTTCGACACCCTGATCCTCTGCCGGTTCTACCGGGATTTTTACCTCTGGGACGAATTGGGGGAAGCCATCCATGCCATCACCGGCATCGACGGCGGAAAGGAATCCATCCAGGGCATTGCCAATGCCGTGGGCAACCTGGTGCGCCAGTTCAATCTCCGTGAGGGCATGACCATCGACGACGATCGCCTGCCCAAGGGATTTTACCGGGCCCTGGAGGGCAGCGGAGCTGCCCTGAAAGAAGAAGAATTGGAACAGATGCTGCAAGACTATTACCGCCTCAAGGGCTGGGATGACCAGGGGCGCTTGAAACCGGAGGACCGGATTTAGAGCTGTTCTTTGACATGTGAAGGAAGAAGGGCGGTCCGCCCCGCGTGTGTGGATCTGTGTGAGTTGTAACCATTTAATTCTGGAGGGAAAATGCGTAAGTTAATCGAACCGATCTTTGGAGACTACGATGAGAAGGTATTTTATCCGGTGGTGGGGTTGTTGGCCCTGGCCCTGGTCGTCATTTTTGTTAATGCCGACGCCTTCAAAGGTTTCTTTGACGCCATCAACAACTGGCTGATCTTCAACTTCAGCTGGGGCTTTCTCATTGGCGTGGGTGCAGCAGTTTTTTTCGCCATCTGGCTGGGCATGAGCAAATACGGAGACATGCGACTGGGCAAGGACACCGACCGGCCTGAATTCTCCTTCATTGCCTGGGTGGCCATGATGTTCTCCGCCGGTTTCGGCCTTTCCACCCTGCTCTGGTGTGCGGCCGAGCCCCTCTACCATCTCTACCAGTCTTCATGGACCATTGATGCGGGCACCGCAGGCACCCCGGCCGGGGTCCCCCGGGCCATGCTCCTCACCTGGATGGACTGGGGAATCCACGGATGGGCGCTTTTCGCCATCGGTGGCCTGGCCATTGCCTTTCCCGCCTACCGCATGGGCAAACCCATGACCCTGGGCATTGGTCTCTTTGGCATTTTAAAGGAAAAATCCATTACCGGTTTTTGGGGAAAAACAGCCGATGTCCTGGGGGTGATATCGACCCTGGGGGGGAACAGCGCATCCCTGGGCTTCGGCGTTCTCTCCATTGCCTACGGCATCAAATACATCACCGGCATTGAGCTGGGTTCCGCCGGCACCCTGGTGGCCATGGCCATGATCATCATCGCCTTTATCTGCTCCGCCGTTTCCGGCGTTGAAAAGGGCATCAAGTACCTCAGCCTCATCAACATCTACATCGGCATCGGCATGCTCATCTACCTTCTGGTGGTGGGCCCCACCGGTTACCTGTTCTCCCTCATCACCCAGACCTTTGGGGATTATGTCTCCCAGATCGTTACCCTCTCCTTCTGGACCGATGCGGGCAACTTCAAGGACGGGGCCTGGGAACAGCGTTCCTGGCTCAATTGGTGGGTGGTTTTCTATTGGCTGTGGTGGGTGTCTTACATCCCCTTCTGCTCCGGCTTCATCGCCCGCATCAGTCGGGGACGGACCATCCGGGAATACATCCTGGGAACCACCATTGTTCCCGTACTCATGACCTTCATCCTCTTCGGCGTCTGGGGGGGCAATGCCGCCTACCTGGAAGTCACCGGCGCCGCCCCCATCTGGGATGCGGTCCAGAACGACTTCGGCTCCACCATTTACACCCTGCTCTCCCAGTTCCCCATGGGTAAGGTCCTCTGTGTCGTGGTCTTCTTCAGCATCGTCTGCTTTGGGGTGACCACCTCCGACTCCGCGGCCTACTTCATCTCCATGCAGGTTTCCAAGGGCAATCCCAACCCCACCATCGCCATGCGGATTCTCTGGGGGGTGGCCCTGGGTTCCGTGGGTCTGCTCCTGCTGGCATCGGGGAAACTCAACGCCATCAAGGCCATGGCCATTGTGGTGGGCGCACCCTTCTTCTTCGTCATGATCGGCTACATGGTTTCCATTGTGAAAATGCTGAGAATGGCCTCCAGGGGTGAACTCTAGTCCCAACCCTTTTCCCCCGGCCGTCCATCCC
>JAKSBM010000252.1 GCA_022361135.1 Desulfobacterales bacterium
ACCCGTGCGCCACTCTACTCAGGATTGCAAGCAATCCCTTTCTCGTTCGACTTGCATGTGTTAAGCACGCCGCCAGCGTTCATTCTGAGCCAGGATCAAACTCTCCAGTTAAATCCTTTTTGCTAAAACTTTAAGGTCTTTACAGACCCGCTTCAAAACTATTTACTGACCAATTTTCAAAGATCAAATTCTCTCGAATTTTCAGTCGTTTTCAGTGAGCGGCGTTTGTGTGCTGCCCCCTGAAGACCGGCGTAATATGCAGGATTTCTCCGTTGGTGTCAAACACTTTTTTCCAATGAATTTCATTTATTTCGTATTCCACTGAAATCATTTGAATATTTTTTTCAATAAATATGGGATTCCCAACCGCTCCACGGCGGAATTTTAAATTCTTTGCCCATTTTTTCCCTCGGTTTTCTCCATTTCCCTCCCGGCATCTCCTTTTTTGACCGGGGAGATCTAAATTTTCCCTTTCCCCCCTTGCCCCGGCCCAAGATTTAAATTATGGTGGGCTGCTATGGAAACCTTACACTTGGTTTGGGAAAAATTTCTCGTCTTTATCGCACCTTACCTGGATCCGGCCAGGGAATTTGTCCTTCCCCATTTATATACCATGGGCCACCAGGAATGGATTCCCCTGCTGGGCTGTTTCATATTCTTTTCCTTTCTCATGGTGGCCCGCCTCAATGCCATTGAACGAAACGGCTTTGAAGGAACCATCGTGGGTACCCTGGTCATGCCCTATTTCAGCGGTTTTCCCAATCTATGCTTTGCCTATCTCATTGCCACAACCACCCAGATCAACGGGGGGGCATTGGTCATGGAAAACTGCCTGACCAATAATGTGACCAACCTCACCGTGGTCCTGGCCGTCCCGGCATTAATCTGGGGACTGGATCTTCTGCGGCGGGGTGAAAAATATGTCAATGACAACCGTATCCAACACCTGTCCCTGCTTCTTACCCTGACCGCCCTGATCTTTTTCACGGCCAGTGTCTGGGTACTGGGCCGGGACGGCACCATCAATACCAATGACGGATTCATGCTGGTGGGGGTCTTTTTCTTTTGGCAGGCCTTCCAGGTCTTTGATGTATTGAAGAACAACGCACGGAAGCAACAGGCCATTCCCAAGCGTCTCCTCTTTGATTTTGCCGTGATTGCCATCTGTGCCTGGGGGATTTTTGCCAGTGTGGAGGGACTTCTGGACTGGATCAATATGAATATGACCGGGGCCTGGGTCATGCGGCACCTGGGGACCATTTCCGGCATTCTCATGGTCCTGCCCAATGCCTTTCCCGCATTCTATTATGCCGCCATCAACCGGGCGGACATCGCCTACTCTTCCCAGGTGGGGGATTGCCACATCTGCATCCCCCTTTGTATTGGGGTCTTTGCCATCTTCAACCCCCTGGTGGTTCCGGCCTACTTTGAAACGGCCCTATTCATCCTCATGGGGGCCGCCAGCGGCCTTTTGATTCTCACGGCCTTCCTGGGACGCCTTCCCCGCTGGACCGGGTTGATCCTCCTCTGCCTGTACGCTTACTTTATGTTGGAAGGGATTATCCTCTAAAAACAGCAGAAATTAGAGCAGCAGAAATGGCCTTTTTTACCCCCGGGATCATTAAAACCCATCCGCCATCCTATTATATAAGGTAAAAAACCAGGCCCCATTCATAAATCCCCTTCTGGTTCCCGGCACCTTTTATTATAATGGTATCTTTCCTGGAAGATAATCCGGGGAGCCCAAATGAATGGAAGCGGAAATATATGGGAAGGGTCCTATCCAACCCTGGTTCCGGAAAAAATATCCCACGTTTTAAGGAAGACGGGTTGTGAGTGCCACCGAAATCATAATTAAAGATCAGGACATCTGGAGACGACGGGCCATGGGATTTGTCACCCGGGCCCACCGCCACCTCTGGGGGAAAAACAATGAGGATCCCCTGGTTTTTTTATTCAAAAATGGATTGTCCAACGAATTCTGTAAAAACATATATCTGGGATGGAATAAATTTGGCCAGGACCGCCCCCTGGCGTCTTGGGGATTATCCGCTCCGGACCAGGACCGATTCCACCTCCCCGCCGGCATTGTGATCCCCCACATTGAAAATCAGTGCCTCACCGGGGTTCTCATTGTTTCCATGGCCGGAGGCCCCTCCTTCTGGCTGCCGGGCAGTCACCCCTTACCCATGGAGCTGGGCCATGTGAATGCCCACAGCCCGGAAACCACCGATGCCATGGCCGGATTAAAATTATTCCAGGATCACCCGGAAGGGCCGGGGGTTCGAATCTGGGCTACACCTTGACCGATATTTTTTTTGATTTTTCGCGGCCCATTAAATTCACACTCAATATCCCCACCACGATACAGATCACAGAAAAGAGTAAGTGACGGGTCAAGGGTTCATTCAACAAAACGATTCCCGACACCACCCCAACCAGGGGAATGATAAAAACAAAGGAATGGAGTGCGGTGGCCCCATATCGATTGAGCATGGCATTCCACGCCACCATGCCAACGGCGGCCGATAGAACGGACTGATACCCCAGGGCCAGGACCAGGGTGGAATTCCATTGAACCGCCAGGGGAGATTCCATCCACAACGCCGCCCCCCCATAAAAGGGAAGGCAGAAAATCATGGGATAGAGGGTGAGCTGGGTGGGATTGAACCGGGAAATAATCCGTTTCACATAGACGGCTGAACAGGACCAGAACAGCACGGCACACAAAACAATAAAATCCCCCTGTTTTAAATCCTCCCCCAAGTCCGGTGCATCCAAAAATAAAAAGACCACCCCTAAAAATCCCAGGATCACCCCGCCGGCTTTGGCCGGATTAATTCGGTCTCCCGGGATAAAAAAATGGGCCAGGATCATGACCACAAAGGGGAGGATATTGGCAATCAATGTGCCGTGGGATGCGCTTGTCTTACCAAATCCCACATGGAAACATCCCAACTGAAGGGTGAAAAAAATACAATGGGGCAATGAAAAACGGATTTGTTCCCAGCTGGGAACCAGGGAAATTCTCCGAAATCGTGCCCAGCAAACAATGGCGATGACGGCGATGGCAAATCGAATGGCCGCCGAGGTAAAGGGCCCCATGCCGGTGAGGCCGAATTTAATGGCCACCCCGTTTCCTCCAAATATGATGCAGAGAAAGATGATGATAAAAAATGCCGACGGGGTCAGATTGGAATTGTTCATGGCATCTCCTTGGCTTTTGGAAAGGAAAATCCAGGACGGGATTATGGAAATGACACCCACCATATACAACAAGAAGAACCCGAACAAGTTATTTTTGCGATATCCTTTTATCCCAAGGGATTCGGTCTTTTGACAATCCCCCCTTTTTTCTGTAAAAGAAAAGATAGCATTCTTTTACAATCCCCCCTTTTTCACAATGGAGATCATCAATGAAGATAAAGTGGAACGCACTTATTTTTACCGTTTTTTTTCTTTTTTCTCCGGCCAGCCATGGGGCAGACTCTCCTTTAAACATCCATGTCAGTATCCTACCCCAACAATTTTTTGTCCGGCAGATCACCGGGGACCTGGCCCGGGTTTCCGTTTTGGTTAAACCCGGAAAAAGCCCGGCCACATACAGTCCCACACCGGCCCAGGTCAAAGCCCTGACATCGGCCCAAATTTATTTTCGCATTGGGGTTCCATTTGAAAACGGATTTCTCCACCGGGTGGAAGATATGGCCAAGGGGGTCACCATTGTGGATACCCGCCGGGGCATCCACCTCCGGCACATGGCGGGGACCGACCATGATCACGGTCACGGCCACGACCATGGAGAGGAAGGGGGGGATCCCCACATCTGGATGGATCCCAAACTGGTTCAACAACAGGCATCCACCATGTTAACCGCATTGGTGAAACTATCACCGGAACACGCGGATGTATTCACAGCCAACTACAAAAAATTTATTTCCGGACTGGAGGCGCTCCATGTGGATATTTCCAACCGGCTGGCTCCCCTCAAGGGAAAACGCCTCTTCGTCTTCCATCCCAGCTTCGGATATTTCACCCACGCATACGGCCTGGAGCAGGTGGCGGTGGAGCACATGGGCAAAGCACCCAAGGGGAAGGATCTGGCCCGAATCATCAAATGGGTGAAAAAAGAAAAGGCCCGGGTGATTTTTGTCCAACCCCAGTTTGATGCCCATGCCGCACAAAACATTGCATCGGCCATCCAGGGGGGCGTGATCTCCATAGACCCCCTGGCCTATGATTACATGGAAAACATGACCCACATGGCTGACACCATTTTCCAATATTTAACCCCAGCCCCAAAAGGATAAAGCAATGGACCTGGAACGGGACATCGTTCTGAACAACCTCAGCTTCAGCTACACCACCCTCCCCATCCTGGAGGAGGTCAATCTCCTGGTCCGCCACGGGGAATTTGCCAGCATTGTGGGACCCAACGGCGGCGGAAAAACCACCCTTCTCAAACTTATCCTGGGACTGCTCACCCCGGATCGGGGGGAAATCCAGGTCATGGGAGAATCCCCTGAAAAAATGCGGAGGCACATGGGGTACATGCCCCAATACGCCCACCTGGATATGAATTTTCCCGCCTCGGTCATGGATGTCGCCCTCATGGGACGGCTGGGGAAGTTCACCTTCCGCTATTCCCGCGCCGACCGAAAAATGGCCATGGAAGCCCTGGACCGGGTGGATATGGTGGATTTCAAAACCCATGGGTTCCACCAATTGTCCGGGGGACAGAAACAACGGGTCCTCATTGCCCGTGCCCTGTGCAGCCAGCCCCGGCTCCTGCTCCTGGACGAACCCACGGCCAATGTGGACCATGAAACCGAAGAAAATCTATTTACCATATTAAAGGAACTCAACCGGGACATGACCATTTTATTGGTTTCCCATGACCTGGGCTTTGTTTCCCAATATGTGAAAAGCGTCATCTGTGTGAACCGGCAGGTGGTCATCCATCCCACCACCCATTTACAGGGTCAATTAATCAACGAAATTTACAATGGGGATTATAAAATGGTGAGACACGACCACCGATGCAGCGAAGGAGGCCACCTCCATGATTGATTTTTTCCAGGCCCTCCTGGATCCGGACAACCAATTTCTCATCCATGCCATGATCATGGGGGGACTTTCTGCGGTGGCCTTTGGCACCATCGGCACCTTTGTCACCATTAAACGGATCAGCTACCTGGCCGGAGCCATCTCCCATTCGGTGTTCGGGGGGATTGGCCTGGCCCTCTACCTCCAGGTGGCCTGGAAAATCCAATGGATGAATCCCCTCATCGGAGCGGTCTGCGCTGCCGTTGTGGCGGCATTGATCATCGGCTGGGTCAGCCTCCACGCCAAGGAAAGGGAAGATACCATCATCGGCACCCTCTGGGCCGTGGGCATGGCCTGCGGCATCCTTTTCATTGATCGGACACCGGGATATTTCAACCTCAGTTCCTATCTTTTCGGGGATATTCTATTGATTTCCAGGGGGGATCTCTTCTTTGTCCTGGGATTGGATATCATCATCCTGGGGGTGATTTTTCTCTTTTTCAACCAATTCTTCGGGGTCTGCTTTGACACGGAATTCACCCTGCTCCGGGGGGTGAACACCTCATTTTTCTACCTTTTCCTTTTACTGCTCACCGCATTGACCGTGGTCCTTCTGGTGCGCATCGTGGGCATCGTCCTGGTGATCGCCCTCCTCACCATTCCCCCGGCCATTGCCGGATTCTATGCCCACCGCCTCTGGCAAATGATATTGGGGGCCGTGGCCATCTGCATGGCCTTTACCTGGATCGGCCTGGGCATCAGCTACCACTACAGCCTTTCATCGGGTCCCACCATTATATTATTGGCGGGATTGACCTATCTTTTATTGCTGGGTATCCGCCAACTTCGAAAAAATGGATGAGGATTTCCCTGGATGGACGGGGATAAATAAAATGGCCCGGAAATTTTTTGGACTATTCCGGAATGGATGGATAATCCCCGGGACAATTCAAGGGGGCCAGGGTGGTCTGGTTCCGACCATTTTGTTTGGAAGCATAGAGGGCCCGGTCGGCCCGGCTGACCCAATCCTGGTGGGTACAGACCTCTGCGGCGCCGGATAATTCCGCCACCCCAAAGGACATGGTGATGTTAAGGTGGGCGCCGGGGATAACCATGCCCGAGGCATCGGTCTTGGAAAAGGCGTAATTCTGAATACGGTGGCGGATTCTCTCCACAATTTTCACGGCCATATCCCCGTCGGTCTCGTCAAAAATCAATAGGAATTCTTCCCCGCCATATCGGCCGGCAATGTCAAAATACTCCCGCATGGATTGTTCCAAAATGATTCCCACCTCCTTGAGGATCACATCCCCCTGGAGATGACCATAGCGGTCGTTTATTTTTTTGAAAAAATCAATGTCTCCCATGGCCACACTGGCCACCCGGTCCACCTTTCGTTTAAAACGCTGGGTGGCCCGCTGGACCCGTTCCTTAATTTTTGCAGAATTGAAAAGGCCGGTGAGTTCATCCACCTCCGACCGATGCTGGAACCGGGTTTTAAGGAGGATGGTGGAAAGGAAATTACACATGATTTCCACGGTGGACTTTTCATGGTCCTGGACCGCGGCTTCATTGCCAAAAAAATCCCCCCCGAAGAGATAGGCCCCCCCAAAGGAGCGGGGGACATAGACATAGCCCATGATATCACAGCCCATGCCCGGGACATTGATGCAGGAGATACTTTTGTTCAAAAAGGCATTCACCTCATTGACATAACGCTTATCCCGGGCATCCAGATAGAGGCGCAATTTCCGACCTTCCCTGAGATCCATGCGGGATTTCTGGGGATCCAGGACCTTGACCACCTCCAGGATTAGTTTATCTTCGATGACGTTGGAAACTTTATAGAGCACCGATATATCAAAATTCAGGGTCTGCTGGACGATTTCCAGGGGGGTATTGAAGCAGGCATCTTTTCCCGCATCGGCATCCAGATCCTTGAGAAAAACAGACAGGTGGCCCAGACGATTTAAAACGGTTTTCGCATCGGACTCATGCTTCTGCATATCGGCTCCTTATTCGGCTATCTATGGATGCCCAGATTATGATACTTGGGAATCAAAGGCAACCTGTCCATCAAAATTCAATATAATGGCTCGAATATCAACGGTGTGGTTCACAAAACCACGGGCCTGGCGTACCACTTCCCGCCCCACATGGGCCAGAAGGTCCGGATGGTCCGGATAAATATACTCAAAGGCATGCCGGGCGGTGTTGGCCCCTGCAATGTGATCCACCAATGAATGTTCACCGGTGATATCATCGGCCCAAGCCGCCAATTGTTTAAGGGTTAAATTGGATTTTGCCGCATGGGTGTGGGGAAATCCCAATGCCATTTTAACGGCCTTTCCAAAAAAGACCACATAGGTGATCCGTTCAATCCCCCCTGCGTCCAAGGTTTTATCCAGTGCCGCCTTGAAAAAATCACCGGTCTGGATAAAGGCCTCCTCCCCGGTTCCGGGGAACATATCCATGGCATGGCGTTCACTGCGCCGCCCCGTGGTGAAAAATAATTCTTTCATTCCCCGTGCCCGGGCCACGGCAATGGAGGCTTTGATGGTGGCGATGTAGGCGTCGTGTGACAGGGGGCGAACCACACCGGTGGTCCCCAGGATTGAAATTCCCCCCAAAATCCCCAGCCGGGCATTGAGGGTTTTTTCCGCCAATTTTTCCCCCTCGGGTACAAAAATTTCCACCTGGATTTCCCTATCGGCCACTCTCTCATATTGGGAATAGAGGGATTTTATTTCATTTTTAATCATGGTCCGGGGGCCGGGGTTGATGGCCGGTTCCCCCACGGGCAGTTCCAGGCCGGGTTTGGTAACCCGTCCCACCCCTTCTCCCCCCAGAATCACGACGTGGGGATGGCCCGACCCACATTTTTCACCCAGGCAAACCCGGGCACCGATGAGGGATTTGTGGGTGATGTCCGGATCGTCTCCGGCATCCTTTTTAATTAAGGCCCATGCCCGATTTTCATCCTCATATTCCACCTGGTGAACTGGAATGCTCACCCCGCCGGAACAAAGAAAATCAATGTAAACCTGCTCCGGTGCCCCTTCTTCTTCCGGGCATTGCCCTTTTTTCAACAATACTTCCAGGGCTGCTTTGACCGCAGCGGCAGCTGCGGCACCGGTGGTAAATCCTTTTTTAAGTTTTTTATCGGCCATGCTTATTCCACCTTTCCCCGACTGCGAAATTCCAGGCAGCTTTCCACAAAACACCGGGCCGTTTCCGGATTGGCCCCAAAGTGAATGTGAAGATAGGATCCCAAGGTATTGTGGATCTGATATCCATCCACCTTCACATCCTGGCCCGCCCGGCTGGTAACCTGGTATACCCGTTCCACCCCCGGGGGCGGACTGGGATTTTCCAGGGCGGAGTAATGGAATTCGTGGCCCCGGACCCGGGTACCGGCAGGCCCCAGGGGGGTATCCCGGGTAAAGGTCACCTCTCGGTACCCCAGGGAGCGAAGGCGATGCCCCATGTTCACCTTGAAGTCAAAACATCCGGTCATGGGTGCCGCCTCTCCGTCCAAGGCGGGGAGCAAACTTTCACAAAGATACATGAACCCGCCGCATTCTCCATATATGGGCATGCCGGCCCGGCTCATCCTTAAAATTTCATCCCGGAGCGACCTGTTCTTGGCCAGGATATCTCCATGGACTTCGGGATAGCCGCCGCCCAGATAAATCCCATCCAGCCCCGGGGGCAATTGCTCATCGGTCAGGGGGGAGAAAAACTGCAATTTTGCCCCCAATTGTTCCAGGATTTCCAAATTGTCCGGATAATAAAAACAAAAGGCCTTGTCCCGGGGGACACCGATGACGGGCCCTACCTTATTAATAAGGGGAATATCCAGGGGAGGCGCCGGGGAGACCGGCAGGGGATAATCCGGCAGGCCGTCCATGAGGCGATCCATGTCCAGGTGTTCATCCACCATTTGAACCAGGAGCTCCGCCACATGGGGATCCAACTCATGCTCCTCCACCGTCATCAAACCCAGGTGGCGTTCGGGCATGGTAATCCCTTCCTGTTTGGGAAAATGTCCCAGGCAGGGGGTGGTACAATTCTGCTCCACTGCTCCCCGGAGATAATCATAATGACGCTGACTTCCCGTCTTTGTGAAAATTACCCCGGCCAGGTTTAAATCGGGATCAAAGGTTTCAAACCCCTTCACCACGGCGGCAGCGGACCGGGCCTTTCCCTTGGCACTGACAATGAGGATCACCGGTAGATTAAGCCATTTGGCCATCTGGGCGGTGGAACCGGTCTCCGTCAGGGCATCGTAGCCGTCAAACAGCCCCATAACCCCTTCCACCACGGCCAATTTCGCTCCCTGGGCCGCCCGTTCAAATAATCCTTTATTATAGGCACGGGGAAGCATCCAGGAATCCAGATTATAACAAGTCCGGCCGGCGGCCCGGGTGTGGTGGCCCGGATCAATGAAATCCGGCCCCACCTTGAATGGGGCCACCGGAATCCCCCTGGACTTCAACCAGGAGAGGATGGCCAGGGTCAAGGTTGTTTTTCCGGAGCCGCTTCCCGTGGCGGCAATGACAAATCCCTTAATGGCGCACCTCCGGTTTCTTACTTATAAGCCATGATGGCCAGGGCGTTAACAATGGCGGCTGCAATATTGGATCCCCCCTTGCGCCCTTTGTTGGTAATATAGGGGATGTCCATGGTCATGAGCTCATCCTTGGACTCGGCGGCATTGACAAACCCCACGGGGAATCCCACCACCAGGGCCGGATTGGCCTTACCCTCCCGGATGTGTTCCATGAGCCGCAACAGGGCCGTGGGAGCATTGCCCACCACATAGATGCCGCCGTCCAGTTTTTCAGCGGCCATGTCCACGGCGGCCAATGCCCGGGTGGTCCCGTTGGCCTTGGCCATTTCCGCCACCTCATCGTGGGTGATCAAACATTGGACGCTGCCCCCAAAGTGATGGACTTCCCCTTTGCGGATCCCCACCCGGGCCATGTTGGTATCCGTAAAAATGGGCTTCCCGGCCTGGATGGCCTGGATCCCCCTTTGGATGGCATCGCCATTAAAACGGACCGTTTCAATATATTCAAAGTCAGCGGAGGTGTGGATCATCCGTCTGACAACCGGCCATTCTTCCTCATTAAAGCCGTGGGGACCGGCTTCTTCCTCGATGATACGAAAGCTTAAATCTTCAATTTCCTGTGGTTTCATTCGGCCTTCCAATTCGGTTGGTATAAAAATACAAATAGAGTAGATAGCACTTTCCCTGATCCATGGCAAAGCCATTATTTCACCGGGACCAAACGGTGATCACCTCCGGGCTTTAAAGGATTTTCATTTGACTTCGCCCCTCCCGGTTTATACATATAAAAACAATGCAGCCCAACCCATGAATCCCAAAGGATATGGTTATGGTACACAATGAACTCCCCCCATTATGTAAATGCAGCATCACCTGTCACACCAACGATCTGGCCGTATTCCACTGCCTCAACGCCCTGTCCCGGTATTCGGAATCCACCACTTACGGCAGCCGGGAATTCCCCCTGGTGGAAGAACGAGACTGGCGCAACACCGGCAACAAACTCACCCTCTGGTTCACACACCCCCAATACAGGGATCGGTTTGAGGAAAATGCCCTGCGTCTTCTCCCCCACGACCTCTGGTCGGTGGTGGAAAAACACGATCGTTGATCCCGTCTGGATCACCCCGCTCCTAAAATGAATAAATGAACATTGCAAATACAATACCATTCATGGTTCCATTGATATCATTTATCCAACCATGGGTGCCCATGCCCCATGCCGAACATGGAAGCAAACAGCTGTATTGTCGCAAAAACACAACCCACTCGAAAACAATTCAGCCAGATACCATTAAAATCATGTAATCGAATACCCATATATGTCTACATTTCCATAACAGAGCCAACAAAACTTCATGGTGATTCGCTTTCCCCATCCCGATGATGCGGATTGTACACCCATATATCCATGGCAATTCTAGTTTGCTTTTTACTTCCACTTCCAAAAGAAAATCTGCTATGGTTTACATTATTGTAAACACACACACCACAAAGGAGTTTGGGTTTTGGAAGAAAAAATTATTCGCTTTGCCGGTCGCATGGATCAACTCCCTCCCTATCTGTTTGGGATGATCAACAAGATGAAAATGGATAAACGGCGCCAGGGAGATGATGTCATTGATCTGGGCATGGGAAACCCCATGGACCCCACCCCAAATGAAGTCATTGAAAAATTGGTGGAAGTAGCCCAGGATCCCAAGGCCCACAGGTATCCGGAAAGTTCCGGCATGCCCCACCTGAAACAGGAAATTACTAAATACTACCAACGCCATTATGGGATTTCCCTGGATGCGGCCAAGGAAACCTATTTCACCATTGGGTCCAAGGAGGGCATCTCCCATCTCTGCCTGGCCATCATGGGACCTGGGGATTCGGTTCTGGTTCCGGCCCCGGCCTTTCCCATCCACATATATGCCGCCGTCATCGCCGGTGCCAATGTGATGAAAATCCCCATCGAACCGGCCCAGGGCTTCCTGGATCGCATAAAAAACATCTGCGAATCCTGTTACCCCCGGCCCAAGGTCCTCATGCTCAACTATCCCCACAACCCCACGGGGGTAGTAACGGAGCTGGGATTTTTCGAAGAGATTGTGGCCCTGGCCAAAAAGTATAAGTTCATGGTCATCAACGACTTTGCCTATTCAAAGATCACCTTTGACGGCTACCACGCCCCCTCCTTCCTGGAGGCCAAGGGGGCCAAGGATGTCGGCGTGGAATTCGGCTCCTTTTCAAAATCCTACAACATGGCGGGCTGGCGCATTGGGTATTGCGTGGGGAACACGGAAATCGTCCAGGCATTGGGAAAGATCAAAGGTTACTTTGACTATGGTATTTTCTCCGCCATCCAGGTGGCCGGTATCATCGCCCTGAGGGATTGCGACGAAACCATCCCGGAACTGGCCTCCATCTACCAGACCCGGCGGGATGTCCTCTGTTCGGGATTGAAGCGCATCGGTTGGGATATCACCCCGCCCAAAGCCGGCATGTTTGTATGGGCCAAAATCCCGGAACCCTTTGCCCAGATGGGAGCCATGGATTTTGCCATTGAAATGATGAACCGGGCCAATGTGGCCGTGGCTCCGGGTACGGGCTTCAGCGACGAAGGCGAAGGCTACCTCCGCCTGGCATTGGTTGAAAACGAAGAACGCCTCCGCCAGGCCGTGCGCCAGATGAAAAAGGCCATGGAAGCCATGACCGAAGAAGGTATCCTCCAATAACCCCATCCCCGGATTCATATGTTTGGATCCGGGGATTTTTTATATCCTTTCCATGTCAAAAAGTTTTGAACATCGCAACACCTTGAAAAACAAATCAAATCATTGGTTTTGAACATTTTAAACATCACCCATAAACATCCATTTGAAGGGAATGTTCATTGTGTTTAAATCCCATATTCCAATGGGGTACAAGGCATCAACAATAATGGATAACGACTTAATATTAGACTCAGCCGTGGCCACCTCCATTCCCCAATACACAAATTTCAAAATTTCGTTTCCCATGGTTTAGGGTGGGCGATTCTTCAAAAATAGATTCCGAAACCATGGGCAAAATTTTGGATTAATCTGAATCGTCACATCCATGGATGTTTATAGTGATTCTCAAAATAACGTTCCGATTGAATGGGCCTTTTTCCATTTGATTCGAAGTTTTGTTCCCAACCCGGTGATGACGGGGGGAGGAAGATTCCGCTACCACCGTTGCGGTCGTCCTGACGTGGTCAAGTAAAACTGGACACTTTGTTAAGCGACCTTTTTTAAAAGCCGCTGTTCTTCAAATTCCTTTGGACTCACATAGCCAAGATACGAATGCCGCCTTCGGCTGTTATAAAACATTTCGATGTAGTCAACGATATCTCTCTTGGCATCTTCACG